>RDOE01000016.1 GCA_011364975.1 Promethearchaeota archaeon
TCTTTCGAGTACTGAACGAAGTCAATTATATGAACTTCGCCAAAAAATACAGAAATATGAAAAATTTTTAACTTACTTTGGTGAATGGGGCCATAAATATGATTATGAATTAAAAATGATTATACTCGGCTTAAAGGATGAACAATCTGAAATACTTTCACAGATTTTATGCAAATCCAAAATTACAGCGGAGAGAAAAATAATAGGGCTTAATTTTTATAACAAACTTATAGACAATTTCGATAAAACCGTAACTAACTTACAAATTTGGGATGTTTCTAACAATAAACGATTTGAGTCTATTCGAAAACATTATTACAAGGGAGCAACAGCAGCAATTCTCGTTTTTGATAAAAATAACCTGGAATCATTTAATTTGGTGAAAAGGTATTTTATAGAATTAAAAGATGTAACTGAATTAAAATTTAGTAGAAAATCATTAAAATTGAAGGAAATAAAAATGCCTTTAGCATTAGTTGGTATAGGACGGCAAAATAATATTCCTATTGAAGAAATATATTTAACTGCTAAAAATCTTGGAGCCCAATATTTTGATTTTGAAGATATTTACGATGAGACATTACAGGAAGTATTTACTTATTGTGCTTATCAAGCAATATTAAGATTTCAAGAATAACTCAATTTTTTTTTAATTTTATCATCGTGAAACAAGCCTTTCACGTAAAAAAGTATTATCTAGATACATATGAAAAATAGATTACCTATTCTTAGATAAAAAATATTAAAAAAAAAGTTGAATATATTTTGATTCGTCATTTTTCATTTAGATTCTATTTTCAAATTCTTGAAGCTACCTATTATTAAACTTAAACACCAAAGATACATAACGATTTTTTGTATTGTAACTTGAAGCATTAAACCTTCAATTGTATTACCTTCAGGACCAATTAAATAGGCGATTATATAGCTAACTAACGCAAATATAAAGAAAATAAAAGGAATTGCGTGCTTACTAGAATAATTTGAAGTTCTAAAGATCATTATCGTGTACGTTATAAATGGAATAAGTGCCCAGAGGAAAGCACTAGCTGCAAATAAGTTATGTTCAGTAGGATATATATTTGATGGTGTAAAAACGACGCCTATAAACGAAATTGTTGAAATAATTGTGAAAATAAATCCTAAAGTATATAAAAATTTATCAGATTTCCGCTCACGTTTTTGCCAAGAAATAATAAAAAAGAATGAATGTGAAAGAGAGAATATTGTTAAAGAAATTGAAAATAGTATTAAAGATGGTAAATTTGATTCACCAGAATAAGTTATAGTATTACCTAAATCACTGAAATAGTTAAGGAAGAAGGAATATCCAATAGTACTTGGATCTATTTGTGTGCCTCCAGGATAAAAAAGCATTGCAATAATTGTCAATACTACAAATTGAGATGCCCCTGCAATTATAAACTGAAATAAGAATTTTTTCCAGTTATTATTATTCAAATTATCATAACCTATTGGTAGAAATTTTTTTCTAAAAATGGATTTCAAGAATAATAATATATGTATTAAATTTAAATCTTGACCTTTTTGTAAGCAATAGAAGTAATACTTTTAAAAAAATAGAGATATAGGAACTTATAAAGAGAACATGTATCGATTTTTAGGTTATGAATTTTAAATGGGAACGGAGGGAATTGAACCCCCGATCTACAGGTATCCACGCACATTATTTGCTTATAGGATCTGGAGCCTGGCGTGCTACGACTACACTACGTCCCCAAATTAAGACTTCAGATAATGATAATATTTATGATGAATAAAGCAATTTATATTTTTCCTAATATCAAATAGTATTAGGGAAGGAATTTCCTGATCTTAAATAACATATGAATGCATTAAAAAATGGTATCTTAAGGTATATATAAGGAAAATAATTTCAACTTTTTTTATCTTGTTTGGTATTACAAAAAGGGCATACTTCAGCATTATTACCTATTTTTTCTCCACAAGCAAAACATATATTTTCGGTTTCACCAAATTGAATTTTTTTGTCCGTCACTTTTATTTCCTTATTTTGCTCTGTATAGTGTTCCTTCTTAGGCATTTTTATCTCACAAAATTAAAATATCGTAACTTTTTATGATAGAGAAAATTGAATAAAATCTTTAAAAGAATTGGAGACCAATATTTACTACAATTCATTATATAAATAGTATAAGCATAAAATTTAAGAGTTTAAAACAATTTCTAAACTATAATAAAGCAACTATAATGTTATAAATAACTAAACTAAAAAATAAATTTTTGTGTGTAATAAAAAATGCCGGGAAGTCATGGTAGTTTAACGAAAGCTGGTAAAGTAAAACAGCAAACTCCGAAGATAGAACGAACGGGTGTTAATTCAAGTAATAAAAAACCCCCAAGAATGAGATTTAGACAGCTCTATAATCAGCGGGTTAATAAAGGCAAGTATGGTGGTCAATCTAATTCATTAGGCGCCAAAAGAGCCAATTTCTCAAGATAAATATCACTTTTTCTTTATTAATTTATCACGCCGATTTTTTTTAATTGGTTAGTTAGAATTTGACTTTGTTTATAATAATAGGCAGAGTTATTACTGTCTTTTGCAAGGAGATCATAATAATCACACATTAACAAATTCCATCGTATAGACCGCTTAATGCCAGAAATCTCTTTTAAGTTTATTGAAATATTCTTTTCAATCCTTTTTAAGAGAAATAAAGCTTTTCGAGAATCTATCCTATGATGGATATAAAATTCAGCTAACTCTAAAATTAGATCTAAAAAGAGGTATGCATATTGCCTTTCATCAAAATCAATTCCAACAGAATCAATGGCGGTCCTAAGCATTTTTTGAGCTTGAGACAGATTTCCCTTTTTTTTGAACAATCTTGCCCTAAGGAGATAATATTTTAGTTTTACTTTGATTGATGTATTTATAATTTGGAAAGCTTTTTTAAAACTATTTTTAGCCTCTGCAGGATGATTTTCTTCTTGATTAATTAATCCTACGTAAGTGTATGCTAATCCTAAGTACTCATCCCGATTTGAAGAAGCTTCTTCATTTTCGAGAAAACTAATAATGATGTTAAAATGATTAAGAGCATCAATTAATTGATTAGTAGAATGATACCATTTCCCTAGTTTATAATGAATTTTTAGAATAAACTCTATTGGTACCTCTCCTGATTTTGCAACACCTAACGCGCTTTGTAAATAATTTAAGGCCGTTTCATTTTGGCCTAATAAAACAGCAATTTTATGTAATTTTAATAATATAGCTACAACAATTTTCTTTTGCCGATTTTTATTAAAGATTTTTAAAGAGCGATTTAATAGTTCAGCTGCATCATCAAATCTATAATTTTTTAATAAATCTTCCGCTTCAGTATAGGCATTAATCGATTCAATGACTTCAAAATTTGAAGGTGGGGTATTAAATAAATCATTATGAATTTTATATAATTCAGTTTTTGTAATACTGCTTTCATAATGTAAAGCTGTAAAAGGGAAATTATTTTGATCTTGATCAAAACCATTATTCTGTAGTTCTCTTTCGAAGTTGAATTGCATATAATCAGCTTGATTTATTTCTGCGAGATTAATGATATCTAAAACAGAATTTAGAAGATTTCTAGCAAATTTAACCCAGTTCTCTAAATACGTTTCAAGATTATTTTCTGATTCATTGAATAATTTAGCTATTAAAAAAGGAGTATAACAATCAAATAGGGATCTTATATAAAATTTATTATATTCTAAATCTTTAAAATATGAGAAATAACCTTTTTCTAATACAAAAAACTCATCAAAAGATTCTTCGTTTGAAAAAAACAAGGTTTCAGAGGTTCTTAGTTTCGGTACACCTTCTTTAAGTTCCCAAGGAAGATTAAAAGTAGGTTCTAGTCGGACTTTTTTTAAAACAGTATTTACGTTCTCGACAATTAAAAAATCATCTTGATTAAGATCACTTTTTTTATTCATAATAGAAATTCTAATTCGATTTATCCAGGTGCTCTCATTTTCATTTGTAATAACCTCAGGCATTAAGATATTTAAAAAGTCTAAAAGTTCTTTTTCTTTACCTTTCACTGGGAAATTATGTTCTAAAGAAACTTTTAGTGCTAAATCTCTTAACATCTTCAAAATATACAAGATACTTTTTAGCGTATTTTGATTTAAATCCCATATTTTAAAGGCTATACAAACTCTAAAGCTCACCATTTCAAATGGTATGTTGAGCCTTACTGGTAAAGATACTGGAAACTTAATTGTAAATAAGACTAGTTTATCCTTTCTTAAACTAAATCGAAAATAATTTTCAATGGTACCTTCTATTTTAAAGCCATTTTTTTGAATAAGTTGCTTTAATTGATCTATTTCATTTGAAGAAAAAGGACGAACAGACATTAATAATGATTTTAAAGTAAATTCCCTTAATAAACTAATAAAGAACGCAAATATTAATCTTTCTACAAGGAAATATCAATTATAAATATGTGAATTTATTTGTTAAAATTGAATAAAATGAAAAAGGTTTTGAAATGAAATCATGGATATTGCAAAATTTAATAAGGAGTTATCATATAAGGTTGCGAAAGCAAACGGGTTAGAAAAGAATAATAAACTTAACGAAGCTATTGAAATTTGGCTTAATGTTTCTGAAATGGCTCTAAAAATGTCTAAAACCCCTAACTTGGAATTTTCCTATAAATCCATGTTAATGGAAAAAACAGAACAAATAATTGCCCATATTAAGGATTTAAAGTCAAGATTATCAGGTCAAAAGGAAGTAAAACTAATCTCAAAAGGATTGAGCTCTTCTAAGATAGAGTACATCGATGAGGATGAGGATATTCAAGAATCACATCCCATAGCAAAACAAGCTCCAGTTACCAAAGATTCTAAAATAAACCCTGAAATTGATATAATTGAAGAAAGTGATATTAAAAATTTACCAATTGGATTTAAAGAAATAAAGCCTAAAAAAGATTTTAAAATTGTAACCCCTCATGATGAAAATTATGTTAAAGATATGCTAAAAAAAGAAGTTGATATGGATATCTTTAAGCACAGTAATACCGAGGAAAATTCCTCGCAACGTGTTGAATTTGAGCAACCTGTAGATAAAAATAAAATAATATGTTTTGCATGTGGTACTGAAATACCCTCAAAATCTAATAAATGCCCCAATTGTGGAACAAATTTAAAAAAATAATCAATCTAAAAATTATAGAATTTTTCAGCATCCTTTAATGAAAAAATAGCAAATCGTTCGGATCTTTTTCTCTTTAATGTTTGCCAACCTAATCTAGTATCTTTAAGTGCAAGCTGAGTTTTATATAGACTCATAATCTCATAAAGTTTCTCTCTATAATTTGCGATTTTAACTTTAATTTGCCTTTCCATTGGAAGCTTTATTACATTATAAATAGCATACACGTAAAATTCTGTATCTTTTAGGTTTAACTCTAAAGCACTTTGCTTTGCAATTGTATGCGTAGCTTGGTGATCTGGATGATTATTATTATCGCTTGGTAAAACAATTCTATGAGCATCCTTGATTATATTTTTTGCTAATTTAACACCTAGATTGATCTGATTTTTCGCATCTTGGTCATGAAATTCGAATAAATGAACATGTTCAGA
Source organism: Promethearchaeota archaeon (assembly GCA_011364975.1). Taxonomy (GTDB): domain Archaea; phylum Asgardarchaeota; class Lokiarchaeia; order Sigyniarchaeales; family SOKP01; genus SOKP01. Next base: position 5,632 of record RDOE01000016.1, read on the forward strand.
AAGAAAACCAAAAGCCTTTGAAACTTCCTTGGCTTCAGTAAGACAAATTTTAGCAATTTCATCCTCCGTCAGATTTAAAAAATCTTTGGCATACTTTTCTAAAAGCTGGCCATGTTCTTTTCCCCATGAAATTAAAACCCGATTATCAGTGACATAAATTATATGAAGTTCATGACCTTCATCCATCCATTTTAAAATAGAACCCCCACACCCATAGACTTCATCATCAGGGTGAGGTGCAAATATAACTATTTTCATAAGTTAATATATCTTTTTTAATTATAATTTGAAGAAAAATTATTTAATTGTAGATCTTCCATTATTAACAATTTTCTCATATTTCTCGATCGCTCTCTGTCTCCATATTGTATTCCATCTTTTAAAGCCAGATTTCACATATTTTTCTCTATTGTAAAAATCGTATGAGACCCAGTTAAATAATAGAAAGTAGCGTTTCGCACCACTTTTTGTAGTTAACCTTTTAGACCGAATTCCTAAATCATTTCTCAAATGGTCAAGATATCTGTTCTCTACAGCATCTTGAAGTTTACCTTCAATAATTGCAGGCTCATAGTTCACACCCTCCTCGTTGAAATACGATCTGAGCTCATCGAAAATGTTCCCTCTACATAGGAGGATTTTTTCTTTTTTATGATCGAAATTTAATTCCTCAAGGGCTTCCTTGACAATTTCCACTACTCTTTTTAAAGGCGCTTTATTTTCCCAACTCTCTTTTTTAAAGAGCTCTAATGGGATTTTTTTAAAAAGTAATTGGTCAGTTTCTTTTCTTAAAAAACCAATAAATGCATCTCCAACCAAATCCCCTGTCCCAGCATCGTCAATTTCTATAGTCATTTTTTAAAATCAATCTTCTACTCTATTTGTTTCATTTGTTAAAATTTGGTAATTAATTTCAAGTTTTAGTTTTTAAAAAGTAGAAATCATATAGGTTTACGAGTCAATTCATTCTTTCTTAGAGTCATTATTTCTCTAAGGGTTTTAAATTCTTTGGGATAATGAAAATATGTGATTATCCAAAAAGCACTGCCGAAAAGTTGCACTAAAAGTACGAGTGATATCGCAAGACTTAATAATGATATGTCATTTTCAATCAAAGAGGATAAAAGTAAATTACCAATTATCGCTCCAAAGTTCACCATTAATCCATTAAAAGAATTAGCAGTACTCCTCAATTCTGGTACATTCACTTCTGAATAAATAGCATATATATTCCCTTGGGATAAATTAATGAAAAAATTCGCAAAAAACCCGATTATGATAAAGAATATCCATGAAAATATAATTTCTATGACTGATGCTGTAAAAAACGGAATTAAGTAAAATCCAAACAGAAAAATCATTCCTATAATAGACCCAAAAATTGAAATTAAAATTCTACCTTTTAACTTATCCGATTTAACATATGAATCACCTAATTTTCCTCCCATAATTGTTCCTGGAAGTGTGCCTATCCCAGCCAACAAATATAAAGTAGTTGCTATAAGACCGGGATCTTCTGCTCCTGAGATTTTATTAGTTAAATAGAAAATAGCCCAAGTTCCAAGCGTAGCTGAAGTTATTCCCTGACATAATACATATAAAAGGATAGATATAACTGATTTCTTTTTAAATAAGTCTTTTAAGTTTCTAATAGTTATTTTATAATCATAGATTAAATCTTCACTCTCTTCTTTAAACTCTAATTCAGCACTTCCCTGTTTTGGATCTATTCCACAAATAATGTAATTTATTAAAGTTAAAAATCCTAAAATAAATCCCAAACCATAAGCAAACCTCCATCCAAAAGGTCCAGTATAGCTTCCTAACAAACCTCCAAAAATTATACCCATACCACTGCCTAACATCAATCCTAACTGCATTATTCCATATTTTTTACCTCTCTCTGAATGGACATAAAAATCACTAATAATTGAAAATGCAATAGGTAAGAAAGAACCAGTTCCGAAAGCTGCAATTGCAATAGTTATTGTAAAAAAGATATAGTTCGGAGATAACGCAGTTAATAAATATGCGAATGTCCAAAGAAAGTTAGTAATAATAAACATTTTTTTTCGGGAAAACTTTTGGGAAAATCTACCTCCAAAATAACCAAAGATCAAAATACTAATTGAGCTTATTAATAATGAAAGTGCTACTACGACCCCTATTCCAAAATTAGTAGCACCAGGTAGATATATCAATAAATTTTCAATATTTACCGGAATTATCCCCACTAAAAAATAAATCATGAAATATAGACCCCATAATGAGATAAAGGTTTTCTTTCTCCTTTTTACATACTCTAATTCGGTCAAAAACATCGCTCCCCTGAAGTTTAAATTATTTTTAATCAAAAAACCTAATAATATTACTTTACTTTGAATTATAATATATATCTTTCTCTATGTGATTATTTATGGCAGATTAACATGGATGTAGAATTTATAATTATTGGAAATGAAATTCTTATAGGAAAAACTTTAGATTCTAACTCAAACTGGATGGCAAAGCGAGTAACTAAATATGGACACCGAGTTAGAAGAGTGACAACTATAGGAGATGATCTTGACATAATTTCGGATATGATTAAAGATGTATTAAGCCGTAATCCCGATTTAATTATTACATCTGGCGGGATGGGCCCAACATTTGACGATATGACTTTGGAAGGGATTGCTAAAGGTCTAAATAGAGAATTGAAATTAGATGAGCATGCTTATAATATGATTAAAACGTCTTATGAAAAAGCTCATAGGATAGGCTTACTAAAGTTAGAAGGTATGACTAAGGAAAGAAAAAAGATGGCATATTTACCAGAAGGCTCAGTTCCACTACCAAATACTCGTGGAACAGCACCAGGAGTGAAGATTAAGCAAGGCGAAACAACAATTTTTATACTCCCAGGAGTTCCCGCAGAAATGAAAGCAATGTTTCTTAATGTTATCACACCTATTTTAAAAGAAAAAGCAGGTAAATTTATAGAAAAAGGATTTCTATTTGAAGGAATTGGAGAATCACAGATTGCTCCATATGTCTCTAAACTAGAACATAAGTATCCACAATTATGGATAAAGACTCATCCAAGAATTGGCTTGTCGGTTGAGGTTGAGCTTTCTATTACGTCATTTAATGTGGATAATGGCGAGGAATTAACTGATAAAGCTTTGATGGACATAAAAAAAATTATACTCACCCTAAATGGTAAAATTAAGAATAGAAAATAATTGTTTTTGATGCCACCCCACAGGTGGAATACTCAATAAACACCACTTATAGTGTTTCTGTTTATTTCATTGACACCATTAAAACTCCGAGACTTCAATATGTTCTACATTCTCGGAAATATGAACTTGCCCAGGTTTCTTTTTATCAATAGACCCTATGATCCAATTTTTTATCTTAGATTTTTTTAGAGTATTTGAGAAATCGTCCGCATAATTATTAGCAACAGATAATAACATTCCCCCAGCAGTTTCATGACATTTACATTCATCATAAGCGTATCCTAATTCTTCGGAAATATCTCTTGCCAATTTAATATATGGAATCTTATCTAATTTAGCGGAGAGACTTGAGTTTTGAAGCATTTCTTTTGCATGACCCGCCAATCCAAAGCCTGTGACGTCTGACATAGCATGAATAAATGAAAAATCTTGATAACTATGAATTGTCTTTATAACATGCTGATTTGGGGTAGTCATAACCTTAACGGCAATTTCAATAGCCTTAAGTAGCTCAGATTTTGAATAATGAGCGAGTAAATCAGGCATATCCTTAAGAATCCTATACGATGCCATAATAGCTTGTATACCTATAGGTTTAGTAAGAATTAATTTATCTCCTAACCGTACACCTTGTTTGGGAATTATTTTGGTTTTTTCGACAAAACCAGAAGCCTCTCCTCCAATAAGTGGCCATTCAGAATATATTGTATGACCACCTACGATCTTTGAATTAATCTTTTTCTCCATAAAAAATTTAATCCCCTTAAGGATACCTTCAGAGATAGTCATTGGAGTTGTTGGTTGTATTGCGAGAAAAACTAACATTCCAGAAATTTCTGGTACATTCATCGCAAAAATATCATTTGTGACATTACAAGCTGCGATTTGCCCCATAATTTCAGGCTCGTCTATAATTGGAGTAAATATATCAAGGTTTTTTACTTGAACAATATTACTATTGGGTATGGGAATAATAGCAGCATCTTCAGCGGTACTGGGTAAGCCGACATTTCGTAATAATTCTTCCAGATTATCTTGACCGAGTTTACAACTTCATCCGTGAATTTTAACCTGTGCAGTTAATCGATATTCAATCTCTTTTTTCATTTTCACCTCATATCTCTTTCTTTTTTAGTGAATATATTATAGATTAAATATTCTAGAAAAACTATAGTCATGTGATTTACTCAATTTATTGTTATTTATTAAATTTTTAGTTTTAAATTATTGAAATATTAAATAAATTAATCTAATAATGTTATAACAATATTTCTTAAGGCTAATTAAGATAAAAATAAATATAAATTTCATTCCTAGTTCAAAAGGTTTTTATTCTTTTGGATTTACAGATAAACATAGTTAATTTTTTAGCAGAAATAATGAAATCTTGTGTATCTACGATAGAGGTTGTTCTAATTCAGTTTATTTTAGGGGAGTAAAAGATCAATCCTTTTATTGTTCTTTCGATTAATATCAAATGGATCTTTATATAATAAATTAAGGTTAACCTCATCCACAGTAGGATCTGCTAAATTTTTCTTTCCAATTGCATTGCGATTAATCTTAAATACGTAGTTAAACTTAAATACATTTCCTGGCTTTAATTCTCTGATATGCAGATATTTAGGAAAACTTTCTTTTTTTAAAAATTCTAAATAATCTGGTGTTTTAAGAGATATTTGTACATCACGGAAATGTAAATTTGTCGGATTATTTAATTTGAAGTTAAAAAAAATCTTATTTCCTATAGTTTTTATGTTTTTAAAGAAAAGTAAATCTTTTGATTCAATTATATCTTCCATTTTTGGGGAATATAAATTGTCTTTAATTATTTTTGCGTTTAATTTGTTCTTATTAATGAATCTAACCAAATTTTGTTTGAGAAATTCTAAGTCTAGCTCCATATATGAAGCCAAATTTTCTAATTTAATAGGATTGATAACATCTAAATAGTACTTAATTTGATTCAAATAAATTTTATCAGTATTTTTACGAGTAAATTTCTTGAGACGGCTAATGAGCATTTCTTTGGCAGCTACAAATTTAGTCACAATAGGTCGTATCATTTTATTGAAAATATTATTATCTTCAGGTAATTTCCCGATAATATTATCAATTTGGTTTTCATAATCTTCAATAAAACCCTGAATTTGTTTAGTGTTCATTTCTAAAAGTTTTTTAGCATCTGTGAATTCAGCTTTCTTCAGTAGATTATCTAATTTAAGATCAATACTTGGAAAGCTATCATTAAATCGTTTAAATCCATCTATTCCAAGAGATATTATGGATTGGATATGTCCTTGAAATAAAATAGAACTCAATAAATTAATTTTTTGATCATCCACAGCCCCATTTGCATGTTGTATTTCATAGACGATTTTGTCTTTTATTGATTTTATTTTTCTATCAGAATCTGCTAAATATTCTTGAATTTCAATTTTAACAGCAACCCAATTACTCACAAGATCTTTAAATAATTCGTTAAATTCTACATTTTGAACTAAAATTTCTCTTATATCGTCGTCTAATCTAAATAAATAATTTCTTAGTTGCGTGATTTGGCCAAAAATTTCTTGGATCTTTTCATCCTTAACATCTTCAGAGATTAAAATCTCAAGATGTCCAGGAAAGTCGTATTCTTTGAGAAATTCATATTGAGCTTTCAAAATGTTGATACGATCCCCTAATAGTTTGACCTTACTCCGAAGATTTACAGTAAATTCTGCTTTTTTCTCTTCAAAAATTTCTGAAATAAAACCTTTTATAATACTTAATTCATCAATAATAGTTACTTTTGTTTCTTCCCAATCTTCTATTAGGTTAAATGCTAAACGTTTGTATTCAAATTTGTTAAGCCTATTATTGAATTTCTTGATTCTTTTTAAGATTTTTCTATAAATTTTATCTAATTCAATTTCTGTATCATGAAATTTAAAATGTTTTATATAAGAATTCATTTTTTCCCTAAATCGGGCAGGGATTTTTTGAAATTCCCTAATTCTTTTATGAAATAGCTCTAATTCTTCATTTACGAGAAAAATAGTATCTTTTACATCCTTAAAGCTAGACTTTATAGTATCTAAAGTGAAAATGATTTCATTTTTTACATCAGGATCAGTTTCAATTTTATATATATTCTCCAATTCTATATAAATCCAGACAGCAATTTTTATACTATCTAAAATAAAACAGATATTTCTAAGAAGGGTAATAGCCTTTTTTCTTTCACGCCAATATTTAGATTCTAACTTATATAACATTTTTGTAATTTCATTTTCTATCTCAACTTGATATTCTTCATAAAGACGTTTAAAAACTAAAGCCACGCCATCACGGACATTTTCAGAAGGATTTTCAAACTCATCAAAAACATAGTTAAAAATTTCTGTGATGTTACTTTGACTTAGATGATATAAAGCATTTATAATTACATTTCTAAAGTCAGAATCCCCACTATAAAGTGAATTAATTAAATTTGCCCATATCTGATCGAAATTATTCTCTGAAATGGTGACCAGAGAATCAATCACCTTTAATTGGATTCTATAATTATCTTCTTTTAATAAATTTATTAATTTTGGAATTATAGGTATGATTTCAGAGGATTTTTCTTTTCCGATTTCTCCGAACAACCATATTATTAATTCTTTAACTCGTGAATCCTCATTATAAAGAAGATTTAATAACACATACATTATTTTATCTTTCGAAAGGAAATATGTTCCCAAAATTTTTAATAACTCTGCTGAGGAACGTGCTACATCATCATCTTCATCCCTAAGATTTATAATTACAATAGATAATAAAGGTTCTAAATCCTTAATTTTAGTATAATCTTGATTTAAAATCTTCTTTACAGTCTTTATTACTTGAAGTTTAACATTCCAATCATTATCCATTAATTTTTGAGTAAATTCATCGATTATAGAGTATAGTTCTTCTTTGTCGATATGAAGTGAAAGAATTAATTTTCCCATAATCTGTACTGCCAATCTCCTATTAGATGCCTCTTGATCAAAAAGTCGTGTTCGTATTTTCTTCATTAAATCAATTAGTAAATTAGGACGATAAAGGGAAATCTGATATAAAATTTCTAATGCTTCTAACCGAATCCAAGAATTTGAATCGTTCATAAGACTAGATATATTTTTTACAGTTCTTAAAGCAATTGATGGCGATTTATCACAGACTCTATTTAATAACACAAGAGTTTCATAAATATATTCCTTATCTGAAATGTTTGGGTTTTCGATTATTTTAAAAATTTCTTCTGCTGCCTGTTCATACTCACCGCTTAAAATCAATTCTTCAATTTTTTCGAAATCCAAGGTTATTACCACTATTCACTGTGTATAATCTTCTAAATCGTAAATAAAAACAACAATTTCCAATATCATTGTTGATGTTTAACTATAAAAATGTAATTCACAATTAACATAAAAATAAGATATTTTAAAATTAAGTACGCCTTAAAAGTAATTTACAAAAAAAAACAAAAAGATTTTTGGTAAGATTAAAAAGTTAATTATTCAACTCAATAATTGCTGTACCCGGTGTTGCGATTCTTTCTCGATAGGTTAGAATACCTTCTGGAACCTCTTTAGTTTTCACTAACCCTCGTTCAATATCTTTATCTGAGATATACCCTCTTTCTCCAGCTTCGAATTGTTTTATAATATTTCCATCTTTATCTTTTATATCGACATTCGTAAATGTGGTTTGTACTACATCAAAATATACTCTTTTTCCCTCAAATCGTTTTACTTCCGCTTCAGTTATGAGAAGATCTCCGACCCTAACCATGCCTCGCATCTCCACCGCGATTTCAATTAGTTTACCATATTTCCCTTGTTCAAGAAAATCTTCAAATAGTTTAGTTATAAACCCGAAGCTTAAGAGACCATGAGCTATTACCCCTTTTAGTCCTGCTCTTTCTGCAATCTTATCACTGGTGTGAATCGGATTTGTATCCCCTGAAGCTTTAGCATATTCTTGAAGTAAGTCCCTAGTTATTCCCTCAAATTCATTTCTAATTTTTTGTCCAATCTTTAAATCGGATATCTTAACCATCTTAATACCCTCCTTTGCGAATACCAGCTGTTATCGTGATTTTACAAACTGGTTCTTCATTTTGGTTTTTAACATTTACTAGAAATTCTGTAAAAAGCATCATATTCTCCTCTATTAACCATGCATTCGTACATTTTCCTGTTACTATAAGTTTATCGCCTTGTTTTACATCAACACATCCATCCCAGTTATATCGATTGCCTGTATGTAAAAGTTTACCTGGATCCAAAAAGAGTCCTCGTTCCTTACCGTCTTGATTCAGTTTAAACCCTATCAATAATTTATATATAGCCTTAATGGTATAGTAATTAGCAAAACCATGACAAGCAATTACTCCATTTTCTTCAGAACCAACATACTTTGGATCTGTTATTCCATAAATGTTAGCAAAATTAACTAGGTTTTTATACCTTATGCTTACAGATACAGAACCCGGAATTTCCATACCACTTAAATTTTGGATTAAGAAATCGGCATTCTTTTTCATCTCTTGAACATCCATAATACTTTCACTCACATTTAGTTTAATATATGGTTATTAATTATAACTAAATTTTAGTTTAATTAAAATTTTAATTATAATCCCAAAAATTTATGTCTTCATTTTTCATAGAAGATCAGAATAATCATTACAGGTTGTAGTTTAACAATGGCTTATTTTAGAGTAGATTTTATTTTGAGAATTATTAATTTTAAAATATTTCATTATTCTAAGATTGGAAGAGGTGCCATTTAGAAGGACACAATCAATTTGGTATTTATTTATTAAGTCAGGTAAATATGAATCAATTGGTTTGGATAATTTAAGTGAGTCTTCTTTTGAACTAAAGTCTGCTAACTTTCCCAAGTTCTTCAATCTTATATATTCCTTACTACTTAATTCTTTAATGACTTTATTATTCCTATCGATTATTCCATCGACATTCTTAATGAGAAAACAAATCTTCATATTTAATTTATACGCTAAATAAAGAGCGATTGAATCAGAGGATATATTCCATGAATGATCTAGAATATCATTTTGACGAAGAAATTTATATGGTAAGAAAATAGTAAAAATTTTATTAGCTTTTTTAATTTCTTCAAGGTTTTTAGTTCTTTTAACCCGAGGAAAGTATCTGCTAATCTTTTTTCCATTTAAATCCATCGAATAAATAGCCATCCAATGAGAAATGTCATCTCCAATCGAAAATTTTTGGTCTAATCGTCTGATGAAATTTGCATATGAACCTCCTCCAGCAATTAACACAATTTTATGGATTATATTCCGTTCATATAAGCTTGTAAGCTGAGAGATAGTGGATATTAAATTTTTACGGTTTTCAAAAATTTTTCCTCCCACTTTAAAAATTGCTTGATCGATTAACATACGCTTACTATTTTATTGATTGAAAATAATATGCTCCCGCAACAGCAAATGCTGAGGAGCTGATTTTTTCGGGAATTTTTGTTACCTCATCATAATATTTAATTTGACTATAACCTAACTCATTTAACACTTTCTTAATCAAAAAGTCAGCAGATAATCCCGTAATTATGAAAGGGATTGATTTTTTAAATTCAGGCAAACGCTTATGAAGAGACTTTATAAACATCTGTATTTCACCTTTTATAAGTTCAAGTTGTTTTTGATAAATATAATGAGCGATAGTAGTTAATTCTTCTTTGGAAATTGTTTCAATATCCATACATATAATTCTAGATAATCGCGCATAACAATTTTCTAAAGATTTTGAACGATTATCTGCTGTTTCGTTAATATATTCTTTCTCAGAGATGTTTTGTAATATAAGATGAACATCAGAAATTAATGCAAATTTCTCAAAGGATATCCTAATTAATTTGCCTTTATAGGGAACAAAATGAGTAATTGAAGGGATTGTCGCTCTTAATCCACCGGTATATATTAATTCATGATTCATAATCCTTTCAACGTCATTTCTCCCAACGTTAACGGGTATAGAATTTAAAATTGGAATGATATCTATTGTAGTTGATCCTGCGTCTATTAAAATTGCTTTAGAAACATGATATCCTAAAAATAGTGCCGTTGAAACCCAATTTGCCGCAGCAATAGAATGAGGGTTATGCAACACTTCAGAAAATTCAAGAAAAATCCCATCAACATTAATAAAGAACATTTTCTCCTTGTCAAAGACTTGTTCTAGCGCTTTTAGAATAGTAATTATCCCTTCTCGCTTAGTTTGAAATGCATCGGATAATTCTGCGGTAATTGTAATAGAAATAATGTCTATAATATCAAGAGTAAAATGATTTTTAATTAATAATTCTTCTTCTATTCTTTTGAACATTTGGGGTATATCGTTTACAATTTTTTCCCAAAAAGGAAAATATTCGATATAAGTGAAACTCTTTGAAATTGTTTCTTTTTTAAATTGAATTAATGCTGATTTTGTGTTAGCTCCACCTATATCAAGACCTAAAATATTCATATAAGGATTATTTATTTTTTGCGTCTCTTTATTTTTTCTAATAATTCAATTATAATTCCAAATTTCTCTTCTGTATCCATGTAATTAAACCTAGTATAAAGAACTTCTCCTGCTTGCAATACTTTTATTCCTTGATTACTAAATTCTTTAAGATAAAGTTCAGTATCTTCAATATACGTTGCAATATGATGTAATCCTTCTTTACCCTTATCAAGGAATTCTTTATAGGAACAATCTCCATCTATCCATTTGATTAATTCTATTTGAGTTCCTTTCATTTGACTAAAGGCCAATTGAAAAGTAATTTGGGAATCCTTCCCCCTAAATTGAATAGTATTAGTTACCGGTTGACCAAACATAAACTTTGGTAACCCGAAAACCTCCATCATAATCTTTGCTTGTTTTTCAATATCTTTAAATACAAATCCTAGTTGATCCACTTTTAAATTACTAAAATTTAATGAAAATTCTTCCATAATATGATTTCACATTTCTCTTTTAAAAAAATTTTTAGATTTCTAAATAACATAAGCATAACAAGATAAAATGAATTTAGATTAACAATCAAGGAAAAATTTGATATGGCAATACTTTATTCCTTGGGCATATATCTTTCATTTAGGTATCCAATTAATTTATCGAGATTCTCACCTGTAAGAGCATTTGTAATAAAGATTTTCTCTTCAGATAAATTTAGCTTGCTTTTAAGGGATTCAATCTCCTCTTCTTTTGCTAAATCCATCTTATTTAGAACTATAATTGTATCTATATTTTTATCCTTTATATATTGGTCTTGAATTTCATTAAACAATTCGATTTGGGAGTCTACATTATATCCCGAAGCAGGTGTAGGGTCGAATATAAAGATAATAAGATCTGATATTAATCGTAAAGCGAGGATAGCTTGCAATTCAATATTGTTTCTTTTAGACATGGGGCGATCTAAAATACCTGGTGTGTCCATTATTTGGAGTTTCATTTTCGTGAATTTGCCCATTAATTCAAGATGACCTAAAATCAAGTTTTTGGTTGTAAAGGGGTACTCTTGGACTTCAATTTTCTTATTTGTAGAAATATTTTTAACCAAACTACTTTTCCCAACATTTGGATAACCCGCAACTACAACACAAGGCATAGAATAATCGATTGAAGGAATTTCTCTTAACTTTCCACGGATGCTGTTTAAGTATTCCAGGTTTTCATTTTGCTTTTTTATTATTGAAGATATTCTTCCAAAAGCAGCCCTTCTAATTCGGTCCGCTTCCTTGGGGGATTCGATACGATTTAACTTGCTTGAATATTCTCGTTCTAATTGACTAAAAATAGGTAAAATTCCGTTTAATTTTCCTAAGGTTAATCTTAATTTATCAATATCTACTAAAAGGGAAGCTAATTCTTTATAAAAATCCTGAACTTCTCCGATTATAGGAACGCTTTTGATGATATTAAGAATTCTATTTATTAATTCTTCAAATGCAACTTTAATTCTTTTAGACTCTTTCTTTTTTGCTTTCATCAATATTGGAGCATTTTTTGAGACTTTAGCTGAACTTTTCATAGCTCTTTTAAATGCTATATCCAAAAGCTCAGTAGAATTGGGTACATGGTAAAATTCAGAGAAGGGATTACTCATAAAAAATCAATTTGTTAGTGTTTAATTTAAGAAAAAGAAGGCTATCATATTACAATTTCGCTTTTAGGTCAGCGATTTTAGTCTCAATAATAGAGATATCATCAGATAAATTGATAATTTCAGCAGAAATAGTCCGATATAAAGTTAGAATATATTCATAACGAGCAATTGCTCTAGAATTATTGTTTAATTCTTCTTCTTTAGCTGCTTTTGACTTTAATAGTTCGATTTTTTCAAGAATGGTTTTTATTTCAATCGGAAGGGCACTTAGTCGTTCTTTTTGCATTTGATCTACTTTATCTTTATCATGCAAGGCTTTTGCAAGAGTTTGTTGGAATTGTCGTTCACTTTCAACTTTACTAAGAATTAAATGCTGTTGTTTGTTCTCCTCTTCTTTTTTATATCGATCAATATTTTTTAGTTCATTTTGTAAGATACTAACCTGATTTTTCCACCCAAGCTTAGCAAAAAGCTCAATTGATTGCCTATAATAATTTTTAGCATCCGCATAATTTTTCTTATCAAGCATTTTATTCCCTTTATCCAATAAATCTTGAGCTTGTGTTATAAAGGTATCTTCTTGCTTTTTCTTCTCTCGAAGCAATCTGAGCTTTTCTTGTTTTTCAAAATATTCCTGCTTCTTTTGCTCTTTTTGTAACTCTATTAGAGTTCTAGATCTTTCCTTGAGTTTTTGTTCTTCAATTTCACTTTTTTTCATTTGCTCAAATAATTTAGGTATTCTGCGTTCGGGGCTTAAATCTTCTTCTTTAATATTCGATACATTTCTTTCAATCGCCTTGTTGCTTGGATCCAATTGAGATTGAATTTTTAACCTTCTTCTTTCAGCTGCAGCTAGTGAGACTATATCTTTTATGGTAGGCTTTATACCTCTAAATTTACGAGATTCACCCCATCGTTGAAATTCCTTCAGTTCATTTATCTGCCACAATATTTGCTTACATTCATAATCTCGATTTAATTTTTTGAATAGTTTATATGCTACGTCATAAAAATACAAAGCATCTTTTAGGTTGTCTCCAAGAGCTTGAGTTCTCGCACTCTCTAACATTTCATACCCTTTTTGCTCGTTAATATCTGCATCTTCTTCTATAGTCTCTTTTGGGTGAAATTCAATCTTGAATTCTTGCTTTGATGCAGAAGGTATACTTTGTTGTTGCTCTTCTTTTTTAAGATTTTTTATTTGTACAATTTCTCTTATTAAAATTCCTACTTTTTCAGTAAAACCTAATTCAGTGTAAATATCCTTAGCAATTGTTAAACTAGAAATCGCTTTTTCGTAATTTTTTTCCTTTATAGCTGATTTTGATTGTTGTTCTAATTGTTCAGCTCTTTTGATAAATTCAGAATCTTGAGGCCTCATAGAAATATTTGATGTTTTTTACTCTATTTTTATTAAACTATATACATATAATTAAATTAATCAATTATTAGTCATTTAAAAGTTTAAGAAATATATAACAATTTGTTTTAATATGTCTTCTCAAAAGTTAAAAATTGGTATCTTAGGCGCTACAGGAATAGTAGGACAAAACTATATTAAATTATTGATCAACCATCCTTGGTTTGATATTGTAGATCTTGCGGCGTCACCTAATTCTGCAGGAAAAAGTTATGAAGAAGCTGTAAAAGATAAATGGCAAATGTCCACAAATATTCCAGAAAAAATTAAAGGTTTAATTGTTAGAGATGTTCAGGATTATAAAAATCTCCCCTCCGATTTAGATTTCGTATTTTCGGCAGTTAATATGCCTAGTAAAGATCAAATAAAGGAGGTAGAATTAAATTACGCAAAGAATGACATTCCTGTTGTAAGTAATAATTCTGCTCATCGATCAAGTCCAGATGTTCCAATGATAATAGGAGAGATTAATCATAATCATACAGATATAATAGGGATTCAAAAGAAACTAAGGGGTTTGTCAAAAGGATTTATCGTAGTAAAACCTAATTGTTCAATTCAGAGTTATATGACTCCAATTTACGCACTAAAGGAAGCAGGTTATGAAGTGAATAAGTTAATCGTGACCACTCTCCAAGCAGTATCGGGTGCAGGTTATCCCGGCGTATCATCGCTAGATATGATTGACAATATTGTGCCGTATATCGGTAGTGAAGAGGAAAAGACAGAAAACGAACCTTTAAAGATATTTGGAACTATTGGAGAAAATGGAATTATAAATAGTACATCAATTGAAATTAGTGCCACTTGTACTCGTGTTCCTGTCAATGATGGGCATACCGCATGCACAAGTATTAAATTCAAGGATAAAATTCCTGAAAGAGATGAAATAATTGATATTTGGAGAAATTTTAAATCCTTACCGCAAAAATTAAATTTACCTTTTGCACCTATTCAACCAATAATATATTTAGATAAAATTGATCGCCCACAACCCAAAAAAGATCGTGATAATGATAAGGGAATGGCAGTAACCGTTGGCAGACTAAGAAAAGATAACATATTTGACTACAAATTTATAGGTTTAAGTCATAACACAATTCGAGGAGCTGCTGGAGGAGCAATTCTAAATGCCGAGATTCTGAAAGTTAAAGGATTCTTTGAATGATAACACTAAAATTCATGTTTGTCTATCGAAATTGAAAGTAGATTTTTTAGAAGATCATATGACTTTTTTCTTTTAATTAACCTATAGAAAGGGATCAAAGATATTTAATTTATAGAAATTAACAATTAAACTTTCCAGTAAAAATTGAATTAATTGTTTATCAATCTTTATTATTAGTGAAATTGTCCCATATTCTTTTGAAGCATTAACTCTTAACTCTTCAAAAGAATTATCAATTTTTAAATTTAGTTCCACTGATTGGGGAATTTCGATGTTATTTACGAATCCATTCTCCATTTGAACAACTAGAAGATTATATCGCGGAGAAGTTTTGTTTTCACGATCAGTGAGAAGTAGTAATATATTTCCTTGCATTCCCCCATAGGAATTAAAAATACTAAAGAAAAATTCAGGAATAGCCCAATGTGATAATTTTTGCAAATTTAGATCAAAACCAACTATTCTTAGTATAAATCGAATAAATCTATTATAAATAAGTGGTTTAGGGGAAATATTCCAATAATTTTGATAACTTCGGACTCCAAATAAAAACTTTTGAGAAATTAATTTTACTTTTTCCTGTGAAATTGGGAAGGAAGACTCAATTATATCCATTAAAAAAGCAAGTAAAATATCTAATTGTAAATTGATAATATATTTAAGTTTTAAATCTGCTCGTATTTCGTCTAAATCAAGATCCTCACTTTCATGAATCTTAATCCAATTAACCGAAAGATTAGGATTATCATGTTTAGTATTTTGAGAATTTTTATTCATATTAAATAAGATGGGTGAGATGTTTGTTTTTAAAATGATACCTAAATCACTAAGAGGTAATACTTCTATGAGATAACGAACAATTTTAGAGAGGTTTAGATTTTTTAAAATATTGAATGCTTGTTTTAGAAAGTTGATAATTGGGGGATTTGGATAAAAAAATAATAAATCCTTTTTAACTAATATTTGAATTAAATCTAAAAATGATTCAATAACATCTAATAGAGTTAGTTTATCAAGATTTTCCATATGCCTGTTTATTAGGTCAAGGCCTCTTTTCTTGATTATTCGAAAATTTGTTATTTTAATCCCATGATTTTTGAATACAGAATTTTGAATTTGATTAAGTATAAGTTCATTATTGTTTAAGTCTTTAAATTTTAATTTCAATTCATCTTTTTTTAACGCCTTAATGTTTTCATGAATCCCCGGTTTGTTCATTTGATAAATGAATGCTCCAAGGACAATATTTTCGAGTTCATAATCAGAGATTATGATATCTATTACATTTAATTGATCATTGATAAATTTCGGATATATTTCTTCAAATAAATAGTACAAAAGATAAGCATTTGTTTCGAACAAAGTCAAGGGAATTTTGATCTTATCCTCAACCTCAAGAGGATTGTCAAGAATGTCCACTTTTGAACTGAAATCTAAAAATTTCTGCCAGTTTTTACTTAAATCCTTATTAATCACTTTGAAATCTCCTCTAACTTTTTTTCTTGTAAATAAGTTTTGAACATATCTAAATAAAAATTTCCGCTTGGGCAAGTTTTCTTTCCATAATATTTTATAAAAGAAGAGAGACAATCATAAAAATTTGGTGGACATCCAGGAAGTTCTAATATACTTTTATTATCCTTTTCTTTTAATTTGGGTTTTTTATCTAGAATCTCCTTTTTCTTAGATATGAATTGAGGTTTGTTTAACAATTTTTTTTCTTTAATTATGATTCTCCTAAATTCTCGGTTTTTACTACTATTTATAGCACAATCCCCAAAAACTATAACATTTTCATTAGATTCTGGCTCTGGAGGATTTTTCCCTATTAAAAATGATTGAGTTATAATATATTTTAAATCTTTTACCATTGCCGTCCGTAAAAAATTTAAAAACCTATATGCTTCCATAAAACAACCAGTGCAGTATTGCCCAGTTATTATATCTGTGTTGATCACCGGAATATCTTCCAAATTTGAAACAGTTAATTCGACATTAATCTTGTTCTCCTCAATATTTTCTCCAATTAGTTGGATATCTTCCATAGTTGAAATCCCAAATTTTCTAAAACGAGCTTCTGAGGTAAGTGAATTTTTTAAAAAGTCAAGGTTCAGCAACCCTAAAGTTACTATATCTACAGCAAGTATATTTTTTCCTACAACCATCAAATTGACTTTCCTTAGATTAGAATCTTTAAATATAAATGGCCCTACTTTTTCGAGTAAATAAAAAAGATCGTTAATTACTAAATCGGGTTTCCTTATTTCATATACATTTAAAAGATTTGTTATTAAATCATGTTTAAATTGATCCGAAGAAAAATAATCTTTTTCTTCCTGTCCTCCTTTCTCAGCATTTTGTAAATCTTGTATTACCATAGAATAAGAATTAAGTAATGATAAATTAATCTGAAAAATAGGATGTACATTCACTTGATTTAAGAAAAAGAGTTTATCACAATTCATAATAATTTTTGGAATTTTTATATAATTTCCTTCAACTTCCTTGATAACATATTCAACATCTTCTTGAAATACATGGAATTCAGCCCCTAAAGATTCAATTAAGTGCTTAAAACCTAATAACTCATCAAAAGAGGACACACTTATATCTTCATCCGCATAGCTACCAACAATTACTTTTTTAGCTCCAGCAGTTTTACATAAGGAGATTAACTCTGTTAGCGTATCAAAATTAAAATTAACCGGGAATAGTTCTGGAACTCTTAAATAAGCTTTAATAAAGATTGTTTCGCCCTTATTAATAAAGTTAGAGATTCCGCCTAATTTTTCAATACCATTTTTTATAGTTTCTTGTGGATTGTCGCCTTTTGCTATTGCTACTAGATTGTTTTTATTTTTGGTCTTCTCATTCATTACAAAATATTAAAATTAATTTATTAAATAAACTTTTATTAATTCACTCGAAGGTGGTTGAGATTGCTGGAAAAAAATGTTATAAAATTAAAATTAGAGGAGGATCAAATTAAATTCCCCTCTCACATATTAGGATTGGATATCGGGCAAAGTTTATCTAAAATAGTTTTTACTGAAAATGATGATCTGGTTCTTTCAATTGTAAATACGGACATTGGAATCGAAGAGATTGAAAAATATATTAACTCATTTAAAAAAAGTATCAAAAAGATAAATTTTACGGGAGGGAGGGCTTTTAATTTATTTTTGCAGTATAAAGATACATTTGAATCTGTTTTAATTAATGAATTTGAAGCTAACATTAATGGATTGAATTTCTTACATTTATTCCAAAAAAAGAAAGTATTACCCCCTTCAATTGTAGTGACTATCGGTACAGGAACTTCCATGGTTTTAAAAAAAGCGAAATTTGAACATATTGGTGGAAGTGCATTAGGGGGAGGATTCTTTATGGGGATTACTAGATTACTATACGAGATAACAGATTATCAAGAAGCAATAAAATTAGCTAATACCGGAAATCGTTATAATATAGATCTAAAAGTGGCAGATATTTACGATAAATTAGATCCCAGAGTTAATTTATTATTTAGAGAATTCACAGCAGCGTCTCTAGGAAAAATAAATTCTGAATTAGAGTTAAACAATTTTAAAAAGGAAGATATACTTAGCGCTATTAATGCTGCAATCGCAGAAAATGTTGGCACTATTGCTATTTCACTAGCAGATCATAATGATATACCAAATATCGTTTTTTGTGGAGGATATCTCATAAATAACAAAGCTTTCAAGCAAATTTTATCATTGTTATGTAAAATTAAAAACAAGAAAGCAATATTTCTTAATTATTCTGAATATGCGGGAGCTTTAGGTGCTTTAATATCGAATTGATTAAGTATTGAGTGCTAATATTGTGTGCCCATTTGGAGATATCTATTCATAGAATTCTTAATAATTTTAAAACCTCATAGATACACTATAAATGGGCACAAAAATAGTAGGCAAAAAGAGAATTTAAAATTTTGCTATTTTAAATTGCTTCTGAATGTCTTTTTAACAGATCTTCATTAGTTCTTCCAGATTTTACAGCTAATTCTGCAATTATCGCATCTAAATAGGTGAATGCTACTTGTTCGAATGCAGTACCTTCTGGTGTAAGTAACGCAGTATCATCATTAAGATCAATTTTATCTCTTTTAGTTCGTCCCTTTAATTTTATAGTAACATCTCCAATTCTTCCAATAATAGTTTCTGGGTGAGATGTAATAGACACTATTCCATAAGGCTTTACAGAATTAACATAACTTTTAAGTAAACTTACGACTATAGCGGTGGTTCCTGAACCGGAAAGTACAATAAGGATATCATTCCTCGTAAGAGATGGAATGCTTGCTAAGTTTGTCACAAGGTATACATCTGCACCTAAATGCACTAATCTCGTAGCAAAACATTGTAATATGAAGGCAGAACGTCCACTAGCCAGTAAGAAAAACTTTCTCTTATTTACTAATCCATCATAAAGAAGCTCAATAAATTTTTGAGTGTGTTTGAAATATTTTGGTTTGCTTAGGTGTTCCATATTTTGCTTAAGATTATTCATTATCAATTCCATCGATTGAAATAATATCTCCTTGGTTTTGCCATTTAATTTTCCTTCTTCTTTTGCTTGATCAGCCATAATCACTCAAATCAAAACTTTTGATTACATGTATCAATAAGAATCTATTTTAAAAATACATTATGGTTAATAATTATTGATCGATAATTACTTTAAATTCTAGTTATCAAGCGATTAATCTTTTAAACATGTAAAAAGAAGATAATTGGAGATGTTCCTAAAACTCATTTTTTACTTTTTAACCAACCATTTTCAAGCCAGATTGGAATAACACCAGCAAAATGTTCAGGGCTATTTTTCAATACTCTACTTAATAAGTGTTTTCTTAGAAAATTTATCCACCAATAAGTAAACCCTCTCGGATTACTATCTTGTTCTATCTTTTTAACTAATTTTTTTCCTAACATATGGGCTCTTTTTGGTAATTTTTTATTATAATGGTCGATTAATGGTTGGTATCCTTTTTTTAAGGTAGCCGTTTTAACCCCAATTATTCCAACTCGTCTTCCAAAAAAATTACCTAGATTTTTTGCTAATCTTTTGGTGGGAGCTATCCCACTAGTTGTAACCCCAACAGTTTTTTGTTTATTAAATATATTAGAATAAAGTTTAAAGAGAGTTAATCTATCTAAAAAAGTTTTAAGTTGAGCAGTTGGTTCTCCCGAATATACAGGAGAACCAACTACTATACCATCTGAATTATTCATTTTCTCATAGACCTGACTTAATTCATCGTTGATAATGCACTTCCCCGTTTGAAGGCAGGTATGACATCCCTGACAATATTGAATATTGTGATCTCTGATATGGATTAATTCAACTTCAGCCCCCGCTTCATGACATCCTTCCAAAACCCACTTCATTAAGGTGACGGTATTACCATTCTTTTTAGGGCTTCCATTTAAAGCCGTAATCTTGATTTTTTTTTGGATAGTCAAATAAGATCATGCGTTCCGTTTCCTAATCTAATAAAAAATCAAATAATATTATAAATAAAATTGAGACCAATTATTATCATAATAATTGATTACCCCAAAATAAGAATAATTGTAACTTAAATTACTATTAAATTTTAATGGTAAGAAAATAAGAAAATAAAAAAAGAAAAAAAGTTAAAATTTAGCCCAATCTGATATGATACTTGGTTTATTTATATTTTAATGCGAGGAGTAGATCGTTCTTGGTGATCTTCTTTCTGTTAGCATGCATGGTAAATGCTCGAGCCTGTTCGGTTAAACCAGAGGCTGTCTTTTCAAGATGATCAATTAGTAAATCTACTGCATTTCGGGCAACTATTGAAGCACCTTGTTGCTTCATTAATCGCCTGATTGGACTCCAGGCAAAAGAATGTTTCTTTTTAGCCATTTTTTATTCCTCCACTTTTTTGTTAATTAAATTTCGAAACTTAATTGTTTTTAATTTTTTTTTAATTATTAATAGAGTTTCTTAGATAATAATATATCCGAAGAGTTATTTAAATCTTGCGACAAGTTGAGATAAATTTGAGTAATTAAGTGCAAAAAAATGTACGACAAAAAATTTAGGATTTAATTAAAGGTCGATCATCACTGATCATGCAATGGTTGATCAATCGAAAACTTTGATTTAATTTTTTTAGGGTAAAAATTATTCAAATTATAATTAAGGATAAAAGATGGTTTAGATGGTTATTTTTATCATAGAATGGGGAATTAAAAAATTTTAAAGTGAAGTCAATCATTCCCAACTAGTATCATATCATTCCTTGGATGATCATCACTAATAAGTCATGACTGACCTAACTAGTAAAAATTAATTTTAACTTAGTCATTGCATCAATCATATCAAAATGAAAAACAGTAACTTTTTATGGTCAATGGAAGTTGTTTATTTTTATTACATTCCAATAAAAGTATGTCTTTGCTGGAATTGAACTATAATTTTTAACCCGGTTATTCTAAAAATATATTATATCATAACAACAAAAAACCGTTAAAGTTAGAATTTTTGTTTAGAATAAACATCTATTGATTTTATTTGCTCGATTATATGTGGCTTCTTGAGTTTCCAAATTTTTTTAATTTATTTACATTTACCTTGTTTAGAGGGTCAATTTTCGAGTAAAAATGCTAAAATATTAATCTCCCAATTCTCCCAATTTAATTATATTTAGAGGTATATTCCTTTACTTTAAGCCAAAAAATCTTAATTAATTTAGGACAGAAATTAAAGAAAATGGTAACTTAGAGGTAAGAAATTATAATTTAAAACACAAATTTTAATTAATTTTTATTATTTTATTCTAATAAAATAATTCAATAAATAATCAAACTTATTGTAAAAAGGTTTAATCATGAGTGAACAGCAGATTATGGTTCCAGGAGCTACGGGGGTAGCCATCAAATGTAAAGATGGAGTGGTGCTAGGAAATGATAGAAGAGCGACTTGGGGGTATACGGTTACAAATAAGAAGACTCAAAAGGTATTTAAGATCACGGAGAATATAGGAATTACCTGTTACGGATTAATCGGTGATTTTCAGATATTAATAAAGATCCTCCGAGCACAAGCAGCATTATATGAATTAGATGCGAAAGAATCTATTTCTACGAGGAGCATGGCAAAGTTAGTTTCAAATTATCTTTATTCACGAAAAATGGCCCCCTTATATACTAATTTAGTAATTGCAGGGGTTGACAAAGATGGACCTCAATTGTATACCTTGGATGCGTTAGGATCTTTAATTCCAGAAGATTATGGAACAACTGGTACGGGAATGTTATTATCTATTGGTATATTAGAAGCGGATTATAAACCCGAAATGACAATAGCTCAGGGCGTTAAATTGGTTGAGAAAGCAATTAGAAATTCCATCAAACGAGATGCTATGTCTGGAAATGGAATTGACATCCTAATTATCAAAAAAGATGGTGCTGAAGAGAAGCACATCGAAATTGATGAGTTAGGAGAATAGATTCACAAATCTTTTTAGATTGGCTTTTAACATTTTAAAATAACATTAATGAACTCAATAAGAGTTAATTGAGAAGTGTTTGGTTTTTTATACTAAAATAGATGGACCTTATAGGTTGATTGTTGCGAATTAGGAGCCCATCTTAATAGGAATTTGTAGATTAAAATATTATTATAACTAAAGGATTATACAAGTTGAATTTTTATTAAATGATTCTTTTTTTTACATGTTAGTATATCTAATTTTTAATGGTGTTTCACATTGCGCTTAATTGATAACACTTTCGATGGTCATAGAGAAGTAAGGGGATATAATAAAGAAGAAATGTCAAGTATTAAAAATAAGGTTTTAGAAATCCAAACTGATAAAGCAAAAAGCCAAAATTTAGAAGATTTCTTAAACTCAGAATTTAAGTTGGAAGTTCTTGAAGGATATTCAAAATATTTTAATGAGATTAAACAGTTTTCAGAAGAATATTTAATATCAAAGTCAAACAATAATTATTTTCATTTAAAAACAGCAATATTTGATGAGATAGAACTAATTTATAACAACTTGACAAATTTAAGTTCTAATATAAGGAATGTTAAGCGGTTGATAAAAAATGGTAAGCAGCTTGAAGAGATATTAGGAAAATATAAGATACTTCTTGATAGAATTGAAACTTTTTTACCCCGATTGAAAAGTACCATTACAAAAACAGAAAAAGAGTATAATAATGAAATTTATTTATGGATAAATAGTAATAAGATAAAGAACTTAATGTTTCGCGTGAATGATATCTCTGAAAATATAAATAAATGGCAAGAAGTTAAAGATTTACAAGAATATATTAAAGATTTAATTGAAGCAAAAACTCAAAAGAAAATTAAATCATGGAAGGAGGTATTATTATCACTTCATTTTAATGAATTGTACCAATATTTTTTAAGTAAATATGAAAAACAAATTAACGTATTTGATGACCTACTCTTTTTATTATATCGTAAGAACATCATAGAGGAACATCAAGGGGAAGAATTTATTAATATTCTCGAAAGGAAAGAAGTGGTAAACAATTTAAAGATTAAGATGCGTCCCTTAATCCTCGCACTAATTAAGGATAAGCTTGAGGGTGATATCAAAGAGATTGAAAATTTAGATAAACAATATGATTTAACAGGAACGGGTATAGGAAAGTTAAATGTTGAGGAGCTTCTAAATCAAAAATTTAAAGATTTCTTGCCAAAATTAGTTGATTACTATTTTAAAGGATTAGATAAAAGATTTCAGAAGATAGCAAATCAAGTAGATAATCCTGAGGAATTTATTGAAGTGGTTAATTCCTGTTATAATAAAATTGATAAATTTGCTTCTAAAATTGATGAAATTGATACTTGGATTCTACGGTTTGATAACATTCTTAAACCTTATGAAAACATCACTGATTCATTAAAAAAGTCTATTGGAAATCTAAGTTCAGAAATTTATCGCCGTAAAGAAGAGTATTTGAATTATATGAGTAATATTAGAGATGAAGGTTTAAGAATTGAGTTGAGGAACTTTGTTGATAAGAAAATCGAAGAAGTAAATAAGCTGATTCATTCATATGAAGATGAAACTTCTGTAATTATTAGGGAAGAATTACCGCAATTAAAGGAAATTAGAGATTTATTAAAGGATTATAAAGAGAAGATTGACAAGATAAAAGAAGAAGTTTATTTTAAACTAGAGGCTTACAAGGAACATAACATAGATATGTACCAAGTTATTAAACATTGGGAGGACAATTTCAATCGTAAAAAGCAACAACTCACTTTTTTACTTACAATTTTAATAAATAAGATTTTTAAAAGTTTTAGTGAGCTTATTGACAAGGAATCAATAATGTTTGCAGAAATAAGTGAAATTACTAAACAAACTGAAAATTTCGAAGGGCTACCTATTAATTTCGCATTATCCTCTTTTTTAGCAAATAAATTGTCTGAAAGCGAATTACGAGAAAGAATTACGGAAATTAATGCTAAAATTAACCAATTGACAACGAGTTTAGGATTGTATCAGATCGAAGCATCTAAAATGGAAGAGATTTTATCTAATAAAGTTAAAGTGAGAGAGGGAGTATCTGCCTCAAATGTACAGTGTACTGTTTGCCATAAAAACATTAATTTTGCAAAAGATAAGTTAATAACATGCCCTTTTTGTGCAAGCACATACCATTATCTCTGTGTTGCAGATTGGCTTTCCAAATATAACTCTTGTCCCATGTGTCAAAACCAATTCCTCGATCCAAATTTAGGAATTTTCGAAAATGAGTGAGGTATTTTCAAATCTTCTTTGTTTATAAAATGCTATCTTTAATTTATTAGATAATCCTTACGCTTCAATTTGGTCGAAAAGAAAATTCATAAAGGTACGGATTTGCTTATTAGCTAGAGTTTTATTATTAAAATTAGAATATAGGTAATTTCCTAAATAAGTCTTGATCTCAGCAATTAAATCTTCAAATCTTATGAAATTGTAATCCTCATTAAGAATGTCATTGTTTATAAGAGGCTTAATATGCTTTTGAATCAAGAAACACACAAAATTCACTAAGATTGTGTTAATATTCTCTTGATCATCGGGAGATAGTTCATAATCTCCTTTAATGATTTCTTCTTTAATATTATTTAACTGGAGAAGGGATATTTCTATATCTTTTGGTAGTCCAATTTCCTTGATTTTCATAGCCATATTTCTTTGTACCGAAAAATCTTGTGTGGAATTGCAATAATCCTCTAAATTAGTAAAAAATCTTACTAAAAATTTGAAATTATCCTCAATTTGATATAAGCTCTCCCAAGTATCAAAATTTAACTCAGTAAGGGTTGCTTCGATTTGTTTTTTTACTTTGTCAGAAATATCTCTTAGATGCTGAGAATAATCTCCATATGGAAATCCATAGTAATAGCTATTATACTTTTCTTGCATATCTTTTGAATTTTGAGATAATACTTTTTCTTTTCGGACAAGTTCTTTTACGAACTTCATGATGTAATTACAATTAGGGCAATAAGTTGTCCAAGAGCTCAAAACCACTTCTGGTGGCTTAACAGCAGAGCTACTTATATATCCGTTAAATCCGGATAATTTTTTCCCATCATGAGTCGAAAAAATTGTCTCTTCTGGATAAAATGTTCTAGGAATAAATTTATTTTCACAGACAGGGCAATTGATCATGTTTTTTTCTTTCATAATTCCAAACATCAACTATGATTTCAATAACTATTATTCGCTATTGATTTAAGGGAGATTTTAAATTAAAACAGGTTTAAAAATTGTCACCAGGTTTAATTTTTTTATTTATAAATTCCGAAATTTATATTCTTATATCTAAGGTGATCAAGTTTGCCTATTATATTCATGTGATACTAGGATATTTCTAACTTTTCAGCTTTTTAGAGTAGAAGACTACGTATTAGATAGTAGGGGGATTAAAAATGATATTTAGAGCTAAATATACCCCAAAAATAATCATAAAAAGAGAACAAGCTATCAATACATACTTATATATCTTAGGATTGAAGGCCTTCTTCCCAAAATGTACAATTGTGGAGATGGGAAGATACCAGATCAAATCCCCTAATTCATGCCCTAAAAAAAACAATAAGATCCCTAAAGGATTTGCGAAACTCACATCATAAGAAATCAGAAAACCCAATCCAATCACGGCCCACCAGAACTCCCAATACGGATTCGAGAGGCTCACAATAATTCCACCTAAGAAACTATTACCCTTAAACCCCTTAATATTGTTCTCATTGATTTCTAAACTAAAATTAATCTCTTGTTTCCTAACATCCTTAATTATCAGAATTCCATAGATTGTTAATAAAGTCCCTCCAATTATCCCAACAAAGGTAAGAAAAGTAAGATTCTGAAAGAACAATGACGCACCCGCTAAAAGAGCTATTATTAAAGCAAACTCAATAGTAGCATGCCCAAGAATTATATAAATACCGGCTAGATATCCTCTTTTCTGCTTTAAGGATTTATAAATTGTAAAGGTAAGTAAAGGTCCAGGAGATAAGGCTCCTGTTAATGCAACTAAGAAAGAGAATATAAAAATCTCAAACATGATAGAATGAATAAAGAAATTATAGCAGAAAAATCTTATGAGAAGGGATTCATAGCCCAATTGATTAACCATACGATTATGATTAGTACAACTAAGATAGGAATCATAAATACAAGAAACATATAAGAGCCCTTAATCATTTCTCTTCTGAATGTTTTTAAACCCTTTTCCCAATCTTTTTGCGTCTTTTCTTGCCAGTTTTTAATATCCTCTTTTATTTTTTGTTTTCTCGCATCCCATTGTTCCTTATTTTCGATTCTCTTTTTTTCTAAATCGTTTGTCCACTGTTGGATTTTACTATCCCACTCATTTCTAGTTTTATTTATAAAATCGTCAAATTTATCCTTATTCTCATCCCATTCTTTTGTATCTATCTCAATAGTTTCTTCAACTTCTTTGCTCCATTTGTTCATTTGACTTTCCCAGCTATCTCCTATATCTTCGAAGAATTTAAAAAATTTATCTTTATTCTGATTCCAGAGTTCTTCATTTCCCTTTACATTATTTTCTATTGCTTTTTGTAATGTATTAAAACCATTGGAAATGTTGTTTGTAAATTCAGTCCAACCCTTTAAAAATGCATTATCAGCCTTTTTCAAAGGTTTTTTCTCTAAATTTTTATCAGAAGGTTGTTCCTCAAAATTATTTTCATTGTTCATATTGTTTTATATATGATTTTTTATATTTAAATTCAAACACCAATTTCTCTAAATGAAACAAAAACTATACTTTTCATATTAATTTTTATACAAAAAATGACCAGATTCCCCCAATAAATAAACCAAGGCTTAGTAAAATAAAGTAAACACCCAGCATAATCCAAAATAAATACCAGCTTGAGAATCTTAGAGATTGCACAAAATTTTGCTTAAATAACGTCGATATAAGAAAAGCACCTACTATTGCATCAATAAAATATGCAACTAATAAATTTGCAGGGAAAAAAGGTAAAAAATTCATAAGAATAAGAATCAATATCATTACAGCATTAATAATAATAGAATAATAGAAGGGTTTATCAATATTTCTTTTTTTTACCCAATAATTAGTTGAAAAATAACCAATTATAAAAAAGATAGAATAAGAAATTAAATATTGAATCATGTTGTTAAAGAATTCTCTGAAGTCGTTAATCATAGATAAATTTTTTGTTAAATAAAAAATAAGATAATAGAGTTTAAATTTTTATTCCCTCTATCATTTAGAAAAGATAATATGCAATTTGAAATTATAAAGAAAACACCTCTTTATTCAGTATTTTCAGAAGTTGGAAAACGGGTATTTCTACCTCAAGGAATTTTTTATTGGTCTGATCGTGCAAAAAATGAAGCTGAACTCATTGGGACGATTGGTGCCGCGTATGCCTATGAAAACGATTTTATTGATGGAGCTTCATCTGAATGGGTTCCCTGTTATTTGGAAGGGATTAAACAATATTTTAAGAATCTAACTATTAATGATCTAGTTCCTTATCCTTCCATTCCAGGTATTAGTAATTTACGTGAAATATGGAAAGCTTGGATAATAGAAAAATCACTATTCACTCAAAATAACCATCAGAGTGAACTTAAGAAATTAGAAGAATATATTACCTTGCCTATTGTTACTTCAGGAGTAACAAATGGTATTTTCTTGGCTTGTTCTTTGTTTCTTAATCCTAAAGAATATATAATCGCTCCCAACAAACGTTGGGGAAATTATGATAATATTGTAGAAAAATATTTAGGAGCAAGGATTAAACCCTTCGAATTTTTTAAAGACCAAAAATTCAATTTAGAAAGCTTTAGTACAGTAATTGACGAGGTAGCTAAAGTACAGAATAAAATAATAATCATTTTAAACTTTCCAAATAACCCAACGGGCTATATTCCTTCAAAAGAAGAAGCTCAAAATATTGTTGAACTTCTCATGACAAAGCAGAAAATCTTAGACATACCTATAGTAGTATTAGTCGATGATGCTTATGAACCATATATCTATACTGAGGATGGAATGGATAAATCCATTTTTTATAATTTGCAACTATTGGATGAAGATATCATCCCTGTAAAATTAGATGGTGCTACAAAAGAATTACTCTTATACGGCGCAAGGATAGGTTTTTTAACGATCGGATTAAAACCAAGTTGGACAAAGAATGAGGTAGAATTTAATCTTTTAAAGACGGAAATAGATAATATTCTTTCGGGTTTTGATAGAATTATAATCTCAAACAGTAATCATTTTTATCAGGCTCTTATGATAAAACTCTTCAAAGAGCAAGGAATTAAAAGTATTTTGGAAATGCGAAACAAAGTCCATCTGTTATTAAAAAAAAGATACGAATTAATGGTTTCTGAATTAAAAAAGATTAATAATCAAGATATTTCGATGGACCCAAGCTCCGGGGGGTTTTTCATATTCCTTAATTTAAATCCTAATAAATTCAAAGCAAACGATTTTACAGAATTTTTACTAAGAAATTATAAGGTGGGAGTGATCCCTATAGAAAAACCCCAAGAAAATGTTAATGGCATAAGAATTGCATTCTGTTCAATTGATCTCGATAATATTCGGGAATTCGTTAAAAGAATTGATGAGGCTCTTAAGCAGTTCTAAATAAAGTTATTTTTTTTCTTGACACTATTTATAAATACTTAAAAAGATGTAGTTTATATTTATTGTAACTTTTACAAAAAAAATTTTAGTAATGAGTAAAAATGAAAATTTTTATGATAGATCAGGGCCAGTTGAAAGAAATCAATAAACCTGTATTTTCAACTGGAGATGTATATATCGTTGATGATCAAAGAACTCTCTATGTTTGGATTGGAAATAAATGTAGTGTTGATGAAAAAACTGCAGGAGCGGCCCATGCGAGGAGTTTAGACCAACAAAGAGGTGGCGCCGCAAAAATTATTACTGTTGATCAAGGTCAAGAAACCCCTGAATTTTTGAAATTAATTAATACTCTCGGTGCTATGAAGGTCGTAGAAAAGAACGTTGCTAAAACACTATTAAAAGATGTAAGTACTGGTGATTGGGCAGGCTTTTCCGAATGGAAAAACATTTTATATCGTGTATCTTCAGAGGAATTCGAAGGAATAAATGCGATGAAAATGATTCAAGTTCCTTTCTCTAAGGATTCCTTAGATACAGAAGATTGCTTTATTGCTGATTTGGGAAATAAGGTTTATATATGGCAGGGAAATGCATGTAATGTAAAAGAAAAAGTTAAATCAGGGCAATGGGCAAGGCAAATTGATGCAGAAAGATCGGGATTACAGAATGAAACTATATTTGAAGAAGGAGATGATATAGAATTCATAAGTGCTTTAATGCGTGGTGAAGATTACAAAGAATCTGATGCATTCCAATTAAGAGCGGAATCTGAATTAGAACCGGAAACTGAAGCAGATGAAGCCGTAGCAAGAATTCAACCAGAATTTAAATCTCAAGTAAGAGAATTTACTCCAGAAGAAATTAAATCAGATATTGCTGAAGTAAAAGCAACAAGCGCTTCAAGTGCCGGACCAGGAATTCCAGGTACCTTTGATGACTCAATACTTACAATTGATAAAATTGATGGTCGTAGAAAATGTCCCAAATGTGGTAATGAAGACAAAATGAAAATTCATGAATCCACCGATAAAAGTAATATCATTCTCGACTACCCGAGAGTGTACGGGAAGATGTATCGCTGTGGAGAGTGCGGAATCGCTTGGCGTGAAAAATAGATTAAGTTTTAAGTAATATATTTTATATTTTTTCTCTTTTTTAAAATAAGTTCTAATATTTTTAAGATTTAAGCTTTTTTACTGTCGCGTCGGAGAATTTTAATTTTCTTTTTTAAATCAACAAGTTCAGCATTTTTAGATTCAAGCTCTAGTTCCATTTTTAAATTTTTATCTTTCACTTGTTGCATTTCTGTCAAGATTCTATCTTCAATCTGTTCTGTTTCATATAACTTATTTTTTAGATTGGTTTCAGCATCATGTAACTTCTTAATTTCATTCGTCTGATCATTTATTATATTTCTTAGATTTGAAAGTTCCAACTCAAATTTACCAGTAATATTACCAGACTTTTCTTGAGATTCTTCTAATCGGGATTGTAATTGTGCAATAAAATTATCGCTAATTTTAGTTTTTTCTGTCAATTTCTCAACTTCCAGAACAAGTTCTTTAATTTTATTTTCCTTTTTCTCATTATCTTTTTTAGTTAGGCTAAAAGTCTCTAATTTATGTTGTAAATCCTTATTAGTTTGATTAGCAGTTTTTAAAGTATTTTCTAATTCAAAAATAACTTTTTCCTTCTCAGTGATAATCTCATCTTTTCTCTCTACTAAAACCTGAACTTTTTCATATTTAGACTTTTGAATGGTGTCATTTTGAAGATATTGAATTTGTTCTAGATGTTCTTGAATTTGAGTATCCTTCTCTTGTAATTTTTGTATTAACTCTTGGTTAGTTTCTTGGAGAGATTTAAGTTCATCTAACTTTTTAGTGCTATTTTGGAGTTCTTGAGACTTTTCATTGACAATTTTATTTAACCTATCAATTTCTTCCTTTTGTTCATCGATTAATTTATTTTTATCATCTATTTTAGTACTTAAATGTTGTGTTTCCGAATTTTTACTTTCTAATTCTGATTTGAGGTTATCTATTTGAGTGTTTAATTCCCCCATCGAAATGCTAGTCTCTGATTCTTTTTCTGTTGAATCAGAAAAATCTTTTACTCTGTCTTCAAGTTCGCTAATATATTCATCTTTTTGGTTAACTGATTGCAGTAGATTTTCAATGGTTGCATTATTATCATTTACTAGTTGAAGAACTTTTTCTTTCTCTTCGGTAATGCTATCAGATGATAATTTAAGATTCTCATTCTCCTCCTTTAATTGAGTGATTTCATCGGTTAATTTTTTATTTTGTTCGATAAAAAGGGTTAATTGCTCTTTTAAATCCTCTTCTTCAACGAGAAGAGGAATTTCCTCATCTTTTTCTTCAACCCAACCAAGTGCAGAAAGGGCGTTTACCATTGACTCATCTTGTTCTTTCTGATCTCTCTGTTCCTCTGCCATAATAATAAAAACATATCTTATTATTCTATTAAATTTTTCGATACTTTCATCTTACTTTTAAAAAAAAGTATAGTAATCAAGACTAATTAAGAGAAAAAAGGAGAATAAAGTTAATAGACTTTAGAAAATACATACTTTCGATCTAAAAAGAATTTAGTTAAATATCCAATTGATAAAGCTATGATAAAGCTTAGTTCTAATGGGGAGTTTAAGAAATTTGTTAATATAAACTGAATCCCGATATTTTCTATTGTTGTAAGGATTGCAAAACCGAAGTATTTTAAAAATTCTTTAGATGTTTCTCTGATATTCGATTTACCCTTTTTAAATACGATATATTTATCTAAAAAGAATTTGATGATGTAAGTAATTCCTACAGCAACTATAGATCCAATCAGCTCAGGCATATTATAAGGATTGGTTGAACAGTATATTAAATTAATAAATTCATTACTCCCAAAATAAGAGCAAATAAATGGAGCTATTAAAACCTGATTAAGTTTTTGAATTAAATAATTTAAAATAATCATGAAAGCCGCAAATGTAAAGTATAGAACCATTTGTTTTTTTATCGTATATTCTTCATTCAAAATTATCACATTATTGAGTTAATTCTGTCCCGCAATGAGGACAGTATCTTGGATGTTCTTCATTAATGACTTTTTCACAGTTTGGGCATTTATAAATATAATAATATGTTCTTGGAAGCTTATATGATCTTTGGGAGGAGGGTTCTATAGATTCAAGTTGTAGATTGTTTGAATCATGCCTGTTGCGTTTAGTAAAGCAAGTTCCACCTAATGGTAGAATGAATACAAGGGGTAAAAAGTAAATCTGTCCAATTGTAAGAAATAGAATAAGACTTATCATTGATAAAATTATTCCAATAAGGGTAATGATATATGCCTTCATTATTTCTGATAAAGTAATAATTGGTAAATTATCGTTTAATCTTATCTTTCCAGGAATCACCCTTATTGGGATCCTCTTCTGTTTTTGGAGACTTCCTTATGTAAGACTCCGATATAGGCCTAGTCAACTGAATATTTCCTTCTGTTTCCTGTTGCTGTAAAGATAACATACCCAGTATCTCTTTTGATGCTTTTTTTCTTCTATCTTCCTTGCCTGTCATTTTTCGATATGTCTTTTTTCCACCCCATACTAATAGGTTTAAACCAATTGAAAATAAGAAATAAAGTGCAAACCATCCACTACCAAATATCAAGATAGGAAATGGAAATATTCCTTCGTTATAATCTGCATAAAAGACACTAAGAATCGCAAAAATACCGAAAAATATTAAACATCTTACACATGAAGGTATTAATTGTTTCTTCATCATTTGTTTAGAAAGTTGGACAGACTCTTGTTGCAATTTGTACATTTCACCCATATCTTGGGTTAATTGGGCGGTCTTCATTCTCTCTTGTATATTTTTGGCCTTATCTCTCAATTCTCGGGCGGTATCCATGTTTAAGCCCATTAATTTATTTAATAATTCACTGAATCCGACCATTGCCACTGTAATTAGAAAAATTTGGACTATAATATCTCCATTTGCCATAAATTAATCACTATTATAGGAAAATTACTATTAAAATTAAATTTTTTTATATATAACTCAATATTCTATATTTGCTATTTCAGATTCCCATTAAGATATCCTAAAATATATTTTGAATAAAGCGTTTTCCACGTTGCAGGCAAAGAGGACGCAATCGCACAGCCCAAACGGCAATTATGACAGAAATGATAATTATCATGGTTTTTCATTATCTTTTTTGCCTCATCTGAATGATATATGTCAATTAAGGAATGATTTAAAGCATTAAAGCTTTTAATAGGATGAATTTTACATGGAAAATCGATGTATCCGTCATATCTCACAAATAAGTAAGCTTCAGCAACGTGACATCTTAAATCTGTTTGAAAATACTCTGGATATCCACCAAATCCTCCCTTTTTTACAACTTCAATACTAATGGGATCAGTTAAAATATTCTTAAATTTCTTTCTTAATGATAATATGGTTTCAGCCCATGTCGAAATGTTGGGAATTAAGGTTTCTACATCTTGAATGAAGTATTTTTGATTTCGAAAATCTCTTATTATGTTTTCACAGGGGAATAATTCTATAGAACAATGGTTTTTTTCTGCTAACTCACATATATCTTCAAGTGAATGGATGTTATCTTTCATAACGACTGTACTTAGTATGACTTTTATATTTCTAGAGTTTGCTAAACTAATCGTTTCCATAACTTTATCAAAAACCTTAATCCCGCGTCTTAAATTATGTAATTTTTGTTTCGGATAATCAAGAGATAGGAGAATATAATCTAAACCTTCTAATTTTCCATTTTCCTTAAATAAGTTGGGCATCAGATATCCGTTTGTTGCGATACCATTCATAAAATCGTGCACTACTCCAGTATGATAAATTAATTCAGGTAGATCTTTTCTTAAAGTAGGTTCGCCTCCTGTAAATGATAGTGAATTTACTCCTAAATCAGCTATCTGATCAATCAGTGACTTTATTTGTGATGTATTCATTTCATTTGATTTTAGGGATTCGGGAATTTTAGGAATGGCGCAAAAAATACAATTTGCATTGCATCTTAATGTTATTTCAATTTGTGCAGAATAAGGCACTTTTTTATTAGTGAATTTGTTTAAGGTGAAATTTTTAAGATATCGCATCCAGTTTTTAATTCTCATTGGAGGAATGTATTTCACCTATATTTTACTATAGTATATATATAAGAATAAACTTCTCTTTTGGAATATAGGATAAATTATTCTTTTTAGAATTAAAAGGTACTTAACTAAATTTATTATTTTTTATTTTAAAAAACTATTTCTTATAAAAAATTTTTTCTAAGATATGCTAAGGGAAAAGAGCTATGATTTCACTGAAAGGAAAGAATTTTTTTTAAACAAACAATATAAAACCCCTCTTAGACAAATTTTATCTTATCTCTGGGACTATAAAAAAATATTTACATTCATTCTAATTCTAAGTATTATTCAATCATTGCTTTTTCTTACTTTTCCCTTATTTTTAGGTCCAGTTCTCGATATTTTAGTAAATCCAAATATCCCAATTGAAAATGTATATCCTATCTTTTTAACTATTGTTGTAATTCAAGGTGTGGTAGGGATTCTCTTTGGATTTCAAACTTATATTAATCGTTGGATTGGAGCTAATGTGATCTATAATCTAAGAAATGACTTATTCTCTAAGATACAGATTATGTCTTGGTCATGGTTAGATAAGAATAAAACAGGTGAATTAATCTCTCGTACTACTAGCGATGTAAACTTATTAAAAGAGTTTTTGCAAAATAACTTTCAATTCTTTATACGGCAATGTGCTACATTCATATTTAGTTTTATAGTACTATTTTTAATAAATACTGAGCTGGCAATTTATGTTATTATAATATCTCCAGCATTATTTTTTGTTCTTTTTACTTATAGGCGTAAATTGAGACCTGTATTTAAAAAATCTCGAGAAACATACGCAGAATTAACCCATAATATCCAAGAAAATGTACAAGGAATTTCGGTTGTTAAATCATTTGGAAGAGAACCCTATGAAATAGACAAATTTACTAGGCAGAATGATGAATATTATAAGGATTCCATTGGGATTATAAAATTACAGGCAACCTTTGATCCAATAATTTATTTGCTTGATAACATTGCGTTTTTGATTGTATTACTATTGGGTGGATTTCTAGTTCTGCAAACAATAATGACGTTCGGTGATTTATTTGCATTTATTATGGTCCTTAATTTTTCTGTCGAGCCTCTCTATTTTATCGCAAGATTTCTCGGAAATATGCCTCAAGTAAGTGAAACTAGTGAGAGAGTAACCTATATTTTAAACTCTGAAATGGATGTAAAGGAAAAAGAAAATGCTCTAGAAATGCCCCCTATCAAGGGATATGTCGAATTCAAAAATGTTTTCTTTAAATTTGATCATGAAAAGGAGTACTATATATTGAAAAATATAAATTTTAAAGTTCAAGCGGGTGAAAATATAGCAATTTTAGGAGCAACTGGTTCTGGAAAATCTGCCTTAGTAAAACTAATTCCGAGATTCTATGATATTAATGAAGGGGAAATTTTAATAGATGGGATTAATATAAAGGATGTGAGCTTTAAATCTTTACGAAAACAAGTTGGATTTGTTTCTCAAGAACGATTATTATTTTCAAAATCAATAAGGGATAATATTGCTTTTGGTAAAAAAGAGATTTCTTTTGATGAGATCATAAAGGCAGCGGAAGCGTCTGATATTAAATATTTTATTGAGAATGAATTGCCTAATAAATATGAGACGAAAGTGAGTGAAGGGGGTATGTCTGTCTCTGGTGGTCAGAAACAACGAATAGCTATAGCAAGAGCTCTAGCAATTAAGCCTAAAATATTGATTCTTGATGATGCGACTTCACATCTTGACGTTGATACAGAATATAGAATTCAAACTCACTTTAAGGAGGTTTTTAAGGACGCTACAACCTTTTTGATAACTCAAAGACTTTCTAGCGTGAGAAATGCAGATCGGATAATTGTGCTAGACAATGGAACTATCTCTCAAATAGGCTCACATGAAGAACTGATTTCCCAAGATGATGGAATCTATAAAAAACTCTATTTAACTTTGAAAGTGGAGGAGCGTGCAAGATAATGAATAGAAAAAAGCAAACCGAGTCTGATACACAAGAAGAAGAGGATACCTATAAGGGAGGCATGTTTAAAGTTATAAGGAGATTAATGTCTTATGTTGGGGTTGGAAACAAAAAATTAATCATCGTTTTGATAACTTTAATTATTCTGAATGTCTTTTTTAGTTGGTTTACACCGCTCATATTTCGTTCACTGGTAGATGATGGCCTAGGGGGTGGAATTGGAGCTACTGAAGGTAATATTGAAATCGTAATATTCTTAGGAACTATATTTTTTATCATGACTATCTCTGGAGTAGTCACAAGAATTGCTCAAGGATATATTATTTCTAAGCTCGCCACTTTAACTATGTATAATTTACGATATGAATTATTTAATAAATTTCAACACTTAGGATTAAATTATCATGAAAATCCTAGAAGAACTACGGGAAAAAAAATAAATTATCTTACTGGCGATGTAAATACAATTCAAGAGTTAATTCAATCGGGGCTTTTGGTATCTGTAAGTAACTTTTTCCTTATTTTTGGTTCTCTTTTCTTTATGATTCTATTAAGTCCTGCTTTAACATTTATTTCATTTATGATAGTCCCGATTTTTTTTGGTATTGCTGGAATTTTGTTCATTAAGGCAAGAAAATATTTTAAAGAATTGAGAGAAAGGGTCGCTACGGTAACTAGTACATTAGATGAATCTATTATGGGAATGAGGATAATACAATCATTTGCAGTAGAAGATGAGAATTATAGTGAATTTAATACGGCAACTGAAAATGAAAGGAAGTCCACCATGAAAGCTGCGAAACTTCTTGCTTTCATGCCTGCAGTTATAATATTTTTGATTACTCTTGGATTTGGCTCTTTATTTGTTGCTTCAGGTTTTCTAATTCGTTCGGGGCTTCTAACTCAAGGGACATTAGTTGCTTTCATTTTTTATCTGTTTACATTTTTTGAACCACTATTTTCATTAATAGGATTTTTTACCCTCCTCCAAAATTCTGTTGCAGCAGGAGCAAGAATTATCAGATTACTCGAAGAAGAAATCTTAATTAAGGACAAAGAAGATGGATTAGAAATCAGCAATGTAAAAGGTATTATTCAATATAATACAGTTAATTTTTCATATGAAAAAGATCTCCCAGTGTTAAAAAACATTAATTTAACCATCAAAGAAAAGGAAAGGTTAGCACTGGTAGGGTATACAGGAGCAGGGAAAAGCACATTCATAAAATTATTAAGTAGATTTTATGATCCTACTGAGGGAGAGGTACTTCTTGATGGGATAAATTTAAAAAATTTAAAACTTAAAAACTTAAGAAGTCAGTTAGGAATTGTCCTTCAAGATAACTTTTTATTCTCAGGTACAGTACGAGAGAATATCAGGTATGGAAAGTTAAATGCAACTAATGAAGAAGTCATTGAAGCTGCAAAAAGTGTAAATGCTCACAACTTTATAAAAGAACTTGAAGAAGGATATGATACAATAGTGGGAGAAAAAGGAAGTAGGCTATCTGAAGGTCAACGCCAATTGATTGCTTTTGCTAGAACTTTAATTTCTAATCCTCCTATTCTTATCTTAGACGAAGCTACTTCATCAATTGATCCTTATAGTGAACTCTTAATCCAACAAGCCTTAGAAACTCTTTTAAAAGGGCGTACCAGCATTTCAATTGCACATAGATTATCTACGATTATAAATTCAGATAGGATTATCGTATTAGATAAAGGGAGAATAATTGAAGAAGGGTCTCATAAAGAGCTTATAAAAAAAGATGGATTCTATAATCATTTATACAAGATGCAATTTAAAGATCCATTTAAAAAGGATAATATAATTGATGAAGAGATTCCCATTATTCAAGATAATAGAGACTATTTCGATAAAGAGGATCGATTTTCTAGACTTTTTTAAAAAAAAATAAAAAAAATGTTTAAGTTTCGGCACCACACTTTTTGCAAATATATCTTTTAGCAAAAATCTTCATTCCACCTTGCTGAAATAATACTTGTGATTTATCTTCTTCCGTACGGAATTCAGTACCACCACAATCTGGACAAACTCTTCTTCCCTCAATAGGAGGTCTTTCTAATGCTTTTTCAGCTTCTTCTTGTCGCTCTACTACTGCAGAAGGTTTTACATATCCTTGTTCACTTGGAATAGATTCGCTTCTTGCTTCATTATTAATTGAACTATTAATACTTAACAACATATCTAGTTTCTGGTTTATTTTCACAAGTAAACTTAGGATTTTTTCTTCAAATTCAGTCAATTTATTGTCTCCTTTTGATTTTAGCAAAACAAACTACATATCTAATTGATCTAATTATCTTTTTAAATATTTTTGTAAAAGGAAAAATTTGCGTCTTCAGGATAAAAATCACTAAATTGAAGAATATAAATCAATATTTAACTAACCATTGGAGGTTTAAGATTTTTTTTTGGTTTTGCATTTGAATCAAAATGTTTATTTGCGTGGTGAATGGAGATACCTAAGCCAATAAAATATAAAGAAAAAATCAACCAAAAAATCCAAAATGTAAAACTTAGCACAAAAAATGATGAATTTGATATTCCTAAGGGCAATGCAAAAAAAATAATTCCTGAAATTGATATTAATGAGGAGATAATGCCACAAATACAATCTACATATACAGCGATGCGCTGATTTCTGATTTCATCGTTTTTAGGCAAAATTTTCACTCCTTTTCCATAAAAGATTGCACAGTATCTTAATTTATTGATAAAAGATTTTTTTTAAATATTTATCTAAAACGAAATTATTATTCGGTAATAAATAAATGTCTAGTTTAAAAATTCTTTAAAATTTTCTTTAGTTGCTTAACTATTAGAAATTTTGCTTTTTCAATTCCGTTCTTTAACAGGAGTAAAAATTTTAAAGAAATCGCGTTTGATTTTTACATTACCTGTAAATTTAAGGATGATTTTATTACCTGATAAACCTGTTGCATATAGATTATATCCATTTCCAAAACCATTGAAGGCAATTATCTCACCATTATTTAAATTTGAGTCTAGTTTAGATTTGTCTTTAATCCTAAGATATGTTCCTGATTTTAAATCGTCAAGAGTTCTAATGTTATGAATACTAGAGAAGGAAAAGGACCCTGCATAATTTTCTGTAATATAATCATATAATTGAAGTAAAGGTTTTTTTTTCAATCTTATTATCTCCCCTTTAATTCCACGCTTTGCAATTAATAATGCTGCGATAGCATGATCTACAAAACCCTTTGCTTTCACTTCATTTATTAAATTACCTTTTTGTAAGTGAAATATTGCTTCTTTTGTTGTTTTATATTCATCAATTAAATAAATATTAGGAGGTGAAAAATTAAAGGTTGTAATTCGATTGTCTTCTTTTTCAAGATCAGAGCCATTAGATGTATATAGGCTATTAATCATTTTCAGTTCATTTGGAATTTGATAATATTCTATCAAGAAGTTAAGAATAAATTCTGATCCAGGACCATTGCCAATAAATATTTTGCTTAGCAATTCTTTATTATCCCCTAAAAAGATATTTAGTTCTCGCTCAATTTGCTTTTTAGCAGAATTATGAGATTTTTTATCATCAATACCTTTTTTAAGATTTATATACCACAATGAAGGTAATTCTCCACCTTCTATTAAGCAGAAACCAAAATGCCGAGTACCTGGATCTATAGATAGTACCTTTTCATCATAATCAAATTTGAAAAGAGTAATTTCAGCTTTTCCCTGAGAGATTTTCATTAAAGAATTGAAAAATTCTTCGAAGCTCTCATTTTTAATTTGTAAAAAAAATTTATCATTCTTTGGTTTAAAGAGAACATCGATATTATATTTTTCAATCAAAGGAACAATGTCATAAAAATTTTCAATTTTAACGATGATATCTTGATAAGGGATTATTTTTATAACTTTTGCTTTTTCAATTGCCTTAGTTATTGCTTGTGCAATATCATCTTCATTTTTTCCAGAAATAATATCTACATGCAAACCATCTAAATGAAAAGCTTCATACGCTGCGGAAGTTCCTAATAGATCAAATAATTTTGTTTTGTTCTTCCCATCCCTCGTGATAGTTAATGCTTTTTTAAAGCGAGGAAAGATACGAACATTAGCGGAATTATGTGATCCTCTACTAATTTTGTTGATTGTTAAGATTCCTTTTATTTGTGATCCTATAACTTTAAAATCAATCAAATTTACTAGATTTGATTTAATAAATTCAAATTGTAAATCCCCTTGTACTAATATATTTATAATATTTGACTCTGTATAGAAATCAAAAGAAGAAATTATCTTTTTTAGATTTTCTAATATATCAATTGCAAGTTTAAACATATATGCATCTTCAATTTTGATGTAAAATTCTTTTCTCGGATGAATCTCGGCTAGTAATCCTTCAATTTTAGGAGGGATAAAATTACCTTGAGTATACTTAGTACCTAAATCAAATTTTTTTTCCACGTTCAATAAAACACTTACAATATCACCTTCGTTAGCGCTATCTAGAGGTTTTCCAAGTAATGAAAAGATTTGCCGCACTTTAATAATGTTTGAAAGATATTGGTTTATATAGATCTTTCCTGAGGATATGCCAATGTTTATGGTTTCTCCGAAACCCTTTCTATAGTCATAACCTAGGATAATAAATTTAAGATCATTGTCGTTAGCATTTCTCTGCTTTTTAAAGAGTGAAATTTTGTCAAGTAATTCAATAATTCCAAAGCCCTCTTTAGCTGAAGTTTCAACAATCGAAATTTGGTCTTGAGTTATTTTCTGAAGTTCATTTTTTATTTTAGAAATCTTTGCGAGTTCTAAATCCATTTTAGTTGCCGCAATCACAATTGGTATCTTCTTTTTTATTGCGGCATCAAATAACCAATAACTACGCGCCTGAAAACCATCTTTCCCCGATATTACTAGAAGTAAGATATCTGCAAAATCGAGACCAAGTGCTGGACCACCTCTAAAATCATCATGACCGGGACTATCTAATAAATTTAAAAGAATATCCTTTTCCTTTAAATAAAATTGATTAACTTTTAATGAAACTGTTGTTCCTCTTGATAATTCAAAATCTAGAATATCAGGAAATTTACCAACAATAGCTTCTATCAGACTACTTTTCCCATGTTGGGCATGACCAGCTACTAATACATTCAGAATTGGGGAATTAGATTTTGACATGAAATAACCAACTTTTTTATTCAGATTTGTCTCCTAAAACCTTCTAAACTTTCTAAATAATCTAAAACAGATTCTCTAATTTCAATGGCAGGGAATATCAATCTAACATTATTCACATAACTTAATGCATCGTTCCAAGACCATTTAGGGTTTTCCTTAAGTAACCAAGCAATAATCAATCCACCACTCCTTGATATCCCCATTGCACAATGTACTAGCACCTTCCCTCTTTTAGTATGAATATCCAAGAATTCTAGGATCTCTTTAATATAATTTTGAGGTGGATAGGTATCATCTGGAAAACCTTTATGTAAATAATGATAACCTTTAGGAAGAGGATCATAGAGACTTTCCTCCATCAGATTCACAATTGCGGTTATTCCTTCTTTCTCAATCTTTTTAAAATTCAGCTGTGGCCAATACGCTCCAATATAAAGATTATCTTGTATCTTGTATATGTCGTCTAAATCTACCATAATAAAAACCTATATAT
The DNA here is from genome assembly GCA_011364975.1 of Promethearchaeota archaeon. Classification (GTDB taxonomy): domain Archaea; phylum Asgardarchaeota; class Lokiarchaeia; order Sigyniarchaeales; family SOKP01; genus SOKP01. Next base: position 47,649 of record RDOE01000016.1, read on the forward strand.
TAAAAAATTTTCGCATAAAAAGTCAGTGTCTCCATAAATTTTTAACTTTTTTTAGGGATACTAATAATGACGTGAGAATTCCAGTAAATAATACAATTATAGATTGCGAAACAGATTTACAAATAAAAAAAACACATTCATAAAAAGGAAAATGTAGATATATTTTTATAACATAAATCCATAGGGCATAAATAAAACTCATAATTATCATTAAAATTAGCGATGTTTCCTTCCGTTTAAGAATATAAAAGCAGGAAATTACAGTCCCAATATGAAATGCAGCAAAAAAGAAATTTAAATCGTATATATCTTGTAAAAACGCAAATAGGTATATAAAAGTTAAAGGTTTTGTAAGGCTATTTAATATAAAATGATTGTATTGAACTGTGATGGTAGATATTGTAAGAGCATAAACAGATATTAAAAAAGGGACTGGTAAGTTAACAATAAAACTCCCAATTATAAATATTATCATTACACAGCAATATAACAGGGGAATAATGCATTTTTTACGATTATTTCCTGTGATTTTTATTCTTTTTCTATTTTTTTCCTGTAAAAGCAAAAAAACCTCCCTGTCTTTTTTTGATATTTTAGATATTCTTCTCCAAAATGCTGAATTAATAATTCTTCCTCAAGAATTGTCTGGGTATATAGTCCTATTGCCCCAAAAAAGTATAAAATCAATAGAGACCAATCCTGTATTAAAAAAATAAAGCCAATTGATATAATATTAAAACATAAATAGATCGGGTGTCGTATCTTACTGTAAATACCTGAAGTTACTAATTTTTTTTTTATTTTCCAGTTATCTATAGGATAAGCCCAATTATTTCCAAGCGTCTTATAAGAAATAAAAAGTGTTATATCACCCAAAAGTGTAATTAAAAAGCCAATTATCCTTAAATATATAAAGTTATTAAAAAAGTCCAATCGTAATATACTTACTACAATAAATTCATAAATAAATATGTCTAAGCAGCAGAGAATTAGAAGAAGATTTAGAGAGAGAATTCCAATTACTGCTAGAATTCTTTTTGTGTTTTTAGAATTAGATTTACCCTCTTCTCTCACTACATTTTTTTTCCCTTTTCGTTTATTACAAAGAACATAAATCACATTAAAAACGAAAAAGAAAAAATCAATACCAATTAAAATTTTGATAATAAAGAAATCTAACATAGAAAATTTGGAATGAATTATTAAGAATTTTTATAAAATTAAATAAAAAAATATCCTCCTATTCAAGGCTCGCTTAAATCTCGACTTGCGATTATATTTGCGCCTAAATCTAAAATGTTTTCAATTAAGAGATCCCCCATTTTAATGGGCGTCTTAACTTTAGTTTTAGCAATGATTTTTAATACCTCGCTAAGTTTTTCCTTCAGAATAGGAACATCAGTTCTTACTGGAATTAAAGGTAAAAATCCATTTTCTACCCGAATAGTTGTGGTTAAAATTCGTTTAGGTTCATAGAATTCTTGCTCAGCATATTCTAACCCTCTTTTACAAGTATATCCATCAAAACTTACTTTGTCATCAGCTCCTTTTATCGCTTTTATTTCACAACCAGTGGGACATACGATGCATCTAATTACTTTTACTATACTACTTTCTGCCATACTTATCCAACCTTATTAATCCTCCTCAATTAAAACCTCAGGTCGAGGTACAACTTCTACTTATACTTTTTGTTTCTGGACTTATACCTATATTTGTTAAATTAATAGTTAACTCATTCATTTCACTGGGAATTACGTAGATTTTTTTTCGAGTGTAAATAATCTTATCATTCTCATCACGGAACTGAATGTTAACTCTTCTATCTGGATATGCTACTCTAAATGTAAAGATAATATCCTTTGATAAATCTCGTTTATTGATAATATCTGGTTTAATATAATTAACATTCTCCCCAGAATGGCATTCAATAATACCTTGGTCTTTTATTTTCTTTTTAAATCGAGTTTTAATATATTCGATAGCATTTTTTCCAGCTCGCTTCGCTTCTGCAGAAACTAAGTCGACCAGATCATGTACTTGAAGCACGTTTCCGCATGCAAAAACGCCTTCAATAGTCGTTTCTAAGTTATTATCCACAACCGGGCCATTATTTTTAGACAATTTTGCTCCAGCTTGAATAGTTAATTCATTTTCAGGAATTAACCCCACAGAGAGTAATAACGTGTCACATTCTATAAATTTATCAGATCCAATTATTCTATCGAAATTTCTGTCAACCTTCGAAATTGTCACCCCTTGAACTCTGTCTTTTCCATGAATTTTGGTTACTGTATAGCTAGTAATTAAGGGAATATCATAATCTTCTAAGCATTGAACTTGATTACGAAGCAAACCACTTACATATGGTTGAATTTCAACTACAGCTTTTACTTTACAACCTTCCCATGTTAATCTTCTAGCCATGATCATGCCAATGTCTCCACTTCCAAGGATTACAAAAGTTCTCCCAGGTAAATAACCCTCAATATTGACGAATCTTTGAGCCTGTCCCGCGGTATATATCCCCGCAGGTCGAAACCCCGGAATATTTATCGCTCCTCGCGTCCTTTCCCTACAGCCCATTGCAAGAATTATGGATTTTGCTTCTATTTCGATTAGACCATCTTGTTTGTTTACAGCATATATTTTTTTATCTTTAGTAATTTCAAATACCATCGTATCTAATAAGTAAGGAATTTTTAGATCCTTTACTTCATTGATGAATCTTTGAGCGTATTCAGGACCTGTTAATTCTTCCTCAAATTCTTTTAATCCAAATCCATTATGAATACATTGTAGTGTAATACCACCTAACTCTTTATCCCTTTCAATGATTAAGACACTCAAGTCTCCCCTTTTTACTTCTATTGCTGAAGCCATTCCAGCTGCTCCTGCTCCAATTACTACTATGTCAGCGTTATATTTTTTCATTCTTCTTCACCTACTCGTAGCTCGTCTAAGACAAATTCTTTTGTCTTTCCTACTAAAAAGTTTGTATCCTCTCCTCTTTTTGTAACTTCTTCATAACTTATGTTTAACTCACGAGATAAAATCTCAATTACACGAGGTCGGCAAAATCCACCTTGACATCTTCCCATCCCAGGTCGACAACGAAATTTTATTCCATCTACAGTTGTGGCACCCACGGGAGCATGGATGGCATTCAAGATTTCAGCCTCTGGTATTGTCTCACATCTACAAATAATTCGGCCCCAAGAAGCATTTTCCATAATTTTCCTATCCAATTCTTCTTTGGATAAATCTTTAAATCGGTCAGGTTTTGGTCTTATTGGATTGTAATCTTCTTTAATTTTAAGTTCAACCCCTAATAATTCAAGAAATCCTATAACTTTTTCAGCAATCGCAAAACAAGATGATAATCCAGGGGATAAAATGCCTGCCACATTTATAAAGCCATAAATGTCTGTATTATCAATAATAAAATCATAGCTATCCGGTATGGCTCTCAATCCAGCAAAATTTCTGATTGAAGCTCTTAAGGGTAGATTTGGTACAAGTAAGCGCCCTCCTTCAAGGATTTCTTTTAATCCAGCCTCGGTAGTAGAAATATCTTTTTTATCATTTATATTTTGAGCATTGGGGCCAACGAATGTGTTTCCGTGAAGAGTTGGACATACCAAAATACCTTTAGATACTTTAGTGGGGATGGGAAAAAGAATTTTATTTAAATGCATTGCATTACGATCAAAAAGAATATATTCTCCCTTTCTTGGTAGAATTTCAAAATAATCAAGTCCAACCATTCTTGATATTTTTCGTGCAAATAATCCAGCCGCGTTTATGACATTTCGACTTTTAAATACACCTGATTTAGTGGTAATTGTAAAAATGTAATTTTGGTGTTTTATTTTAGATACTTTATGGTTTCTAAAAAATTTTACACCGTTCATAGCAGCATTTTCCGCTAAAGCAAAAGTCATCTCATAGGGACTTACTATACCAGCAGAGGGTGCATGTAAAACCCCCACAACATTATCTGTGATATTTGGTTCCATATATTTTATCTTTTGCTTATCTAAAATTAATTCAAGTCCTGGAATTCCGTCTTGTATGCCTAGCTTCCTTTCTTCTTCTAATTCTTTAATTTGATTTTCTTCTAAGGCAACAACAAACGATCCTATTCTTTGAAAGGGAAAGTTTAATTCCTCAGCAGCTTGAGTATATAGCTTATTTCCTCTTATACAAAGGTCTCTTTTTGAATATTCCCGAGGGGCAGCATAACCCGCATGAACGACTCCAGAATTAGCCTTTGTAGTTCCAGAAGCAATATCAGCTTCTTTTTCTATTAATGCAACCTTAAGATCGTATTTTGATAGTGTGCGTGCGATGCAACATCCTATAACTCCGCCACCTATGATAATAACATCATAGATCAAAATTAGTTCCTCTTATGTTTGAATATAAAAATTAAATATTTTATATATTTTAAAACATAAGATTTCTTTAAAATTTATTTAGAACTAAGATGTTTTTTAATAGAAATGATATATAAATTTTATTTCTAAAATAAGATTATAAATTAATTGCTTTTAAGTTTAAAAAACAAAAAACCATAGAATATTAAAAACGATTGCTATTATTATCAATGCAATTGTTACGGGATTCAACATAGCAGTTCTCAATGCTTTTGTATATTTAATTTCAAGTTCTCCCTTCATAATTTTACTAAAAGCATTATATTTTGGATCCGTTGCTTCTTTTAAATGATATGATCCTAAGAATCTTGGAGTTGCTAGTGATTTAAGATATTTCGTGGGATTATTTGAGGGGTTAATTCTTAACTTATTTTGGTTAAATACCTCTTCATAATTTCTTATTGGTTGCCGAGGTTCTAAGTTCGAGTTATTTTTGTTAGATTTATTAATATTTTTGTCCATATAAAAATCTCATATCCGTATTATTCTATCTCATTAGTTGTAAATCATTCTAGTCTTAAATTTCTTGTGATTATATAAAATAAAAAGGAAAAATCTACCAAAAAGCCTCTCTTAGCTTATCAGTGGCTTCTTTTTCGGTTGAATAATCGATATATTTACTAAATTCAGAAAAAATACTTACATCGTTATCCCAGGTCAATAATACATCGTTATAAACCTCAAAAAATTTATCTGAGATAACTTTCAATTCATCAATTACTTTCTTTTCTTTTACTTTATTTAAAGAACTACCTACAAATAGAAAATCTCTCCGTTTTACTATAACAAACCGAATATTGCTCATTTCAAAGTTAGAAATGCCACCATCAGAAAGTTTTTGGGCAAATGTGTTTAAAGCACTCATTAAAGCGCCAAAGAGTTGCGGATTTATTTTTTGATCAAACGCTCTCGAAAAAACAACCACGCCATTTTCGGTAATTATCCATAAATCCTTCAATAACCTTGGCATAATATCCTCTACTTATAAAAAAATTAGTACATTATTATTATGGTGTGTTACCTATATAAAAAATCTTTTTTGATTAACTTTATCAAACTTATCAAAATTATTATCCATTTTGTAAATATTAAACTCATATTAAGATTTATAAATTGTATCATTAACTTTAATTGTGATTAATAATATTACAGATTCTTTATTTTATAGTTTTATATACGCAACTATTATATTATGAAGAGTATAAGATTTGAATATGGGAAACAGGGATTAAATCTCAAACTCCAACCTTCTTGGAACGTGACTATTATTAAACCTGTTAAACAAAAGCCATTGAGCAATCCGATTAAAAGTTTAAGGGAAGCTATACAATACCCCTCTGGGTTTCCATCTTTACATGATATTATTAAAAACAAGGAAAAAATAGAATCTATTTGTATAGTTGTTTCGGATGCAACTCGTCCTGTTCCTTCATATTTAATAATTGATGCAATTATTGAGGAATTAAATAACAATGGATTAGAAAATAAACTAATAACGATACTTATTGCCACAGGGTTACATCACCCATCTAATGAAAAAGAAATAAAACGAATAGTGGGAGAAAAATATTATAATAAAGTGAGAGTTGTAAATCATATCGCTAAAGATAATGAATCGCTTCAATATATTGGATATTATGAAGAGGAGATTCCGGTTTTAATTAATAGATTATATATTGAAAGCGATTTAAAGATTCTAACAGGTTATGTTGAGCCTCACTTCTTTTTCGGTTTTTCAGGAGGGAAAAAATCTATTTGCCCCGGAATTGCAGGAAAAGAAACTATAATGGCTAATCATTCTGCTAAGAATATCGCGTCTCCCTTTTCCAGGTTTGGTATCTATGAAAGTAATCCTATGGCAATTATGTCTACTGAGATCGCAAAAAAAGTTGGTACCGATTTCGTTATTAATGTATGTATTAATGAATTTCATAAAATTACTAAAATTGCTACGGGTGATATAGAAGAAGTGCATAGACAATTGGTAAAGTATCAATTGGAGCATATATTTACGGAAATTGATAAACCATTTGATATTGTTGTGTGCGGTAATGGAGGTTATCCGTTAGACCTCAACTTATATCAAGCTGTAAAGAGTATGGCAATCGGAGAAATAGCAGTAAAACAAGGTGGAACGATAATCTCGGTAAATGAATGTTCTGATGGGATAGGTATTGGACAAGATGAGTTCAAAGAATTATTATTCTCAGGATTGAAATCCACGGAAATTTATGATAAAGTGTTAAAAAAGGAAATTGAAGTTCCAGATCAATGGGAAATTCAAGTTTTAACGCGAGTAATGCAAAAAGCAAAGGTTTATGTAATTTCGAAATTGAAGGAAAATGAAATTGGAAATATAGGTCTAAAGTATGCAGTTAGTGTCGAAGAAGCGATCTCTAACTCACTTAAGATTCACGGAAAGGATGCTAGAATCTTAATTTTACCTAATGGGCCCCAAATACTCCCCAAATTAAGATAGTATTATTCGAAGTTAAACTATGTGGAATTTCATTGTGATAAAAGTATTTTACTTAACCTCTTTAGGTCTCGAATCATTTTTTT
>RDOE01000164.1 GCA_011364975.1 Promethearchaeota archaeon
ACTCATTTTTTAACGAATAATTATAAGAAATACGGTGCAAATTTAAATTCAGTTTTCATTAGTGGAGGATCATCCGGAGGCCATTTAAGTTCCGTAGTCGCTTTAGCAACTGCGACTGGAGAATTTTTTCCAATTTTTAGTCAAAATTTAACAATTAAGGGATTTATTCCTCTTTATCCAGCGAATGGTATGGTAAGCTTTTTTGGTATTGACGGAAATGAGGATTTTATACATCCTGAGAATCTTATAAGGTCCGATAGCCCTCCATGTTTAATCTATCAAGGAACCCATGACATTCTTAATTACTTTAATATTGTTAATAATTTTCGTAGTGCTTATAAAGAAAATGGCAATTATAATTGCTCTATATTATGGTTTCCTCTTGCGGGCCATGGCAGTGATTTCTACTTTTCGGGATATTACAATCAGATTTTTTTATATTACATGGAAAGATTTATGTATTTTTTTCACTAATCTTGGCTAATAATTCGAATAAAGTATTAAAGATTTATTTTACTTTTAAAATCTTAGATACATTAATCATTTATTGAGGGTTTTCTTTGCTATTACAGCTCGAAAATGTCACAATCCCAACATTGGATCAAAAATGTGCTATAGTGAATAATGTTTCTTTTGGAATTAAAGAAGGCTCCATACATGCTATTATCGGTCCTAATGGGAGTGGAAAATCAACATTAGCTTATGCTATTATGGGACTTTCCAATTATAAACCATCTCAGGGTAGAATAATTTTCAATAATCTTGAGATAACAGGAATGTCTATTACCGAAAGAGCGAGGTCTGGGATTACGTTGGCATGGCAAGAGCCTGCGAGAATAGAAGGACTCTCAGTAAGAAAGTACATCTCTCTTGGTATTAAGGATCAGGAAAATCTAGAAAGAAGAGTACGAGAAACTTTAGAAATCGTAAATTTACCTCCAGAAAAGTATATAAACAGGTTTATTGATGATACATTAAGCGGCGGTGAGAGAAAAAGAATAGAGTTAGCAGCAGTAGTAGCAATGAGACCAAAATTAATAATTTTAGATGAGCCAGACTCTGGTTTAGACGTTATCATCGTTGAGGATTTTCTTACTATCTTTAATAAGATAAAAGAATTGGATATGACAATATTACTAATTACTCATAGAGAAGATATAGGAATGGTTGCAGATTATGGTACATTGATGTGGTATGGTGATGCGTTAATGACGGATGAATTTCCAAAAGTAATGTTAAATTATTGTAAAAAGGCTGGACTTAAAGAGTTCTGTAAGCGAGCTTTATTTAAGAATGGAGAAAGATGTTTTTCAGAAGATTATATTGATAAAATCTTCGAAGAGGGGGATTTGTGAGCAATATTAAAGATTATCCTGAAGAGATTCTTCAGAGCCTTGAAGATTATAAAATTGATATCAAAGATTTTTTACCGGGACATGGAAAAGGAGCAAAATTACTACTTAACTTTAATAAAATATCTGGCATTGAACAAGTAGAGGGTATCATTTTAAAAGGCAGGGAAATCCCAAATGGAATTGTAGCAGACATTATTATTAAAGAAGGAACTACACATAAAGAACCAATCCATTTATGTTTTGGGGTAAATAGGCAATCAGGTATTCAAGAAATATTTCCAAGGATCATTGCTGAAGATAACACAAATGTAAAAATTCAAGCTCATTGTAGTTTTCCAAATGCAGATGGCCTTATTCATAAAATGTTTGGTCATTTTTATATCGGCAAGAATTGCAATTTTATTTATAATGAAACTCATTATCATGGAGAGAAAAGCGGCGCAATAGTTGCACCAGTAGGTTATATGTACGTGGGTGAAAATAGTATTTTTGAAAATAATTTCAATCTAACAAAGGGAACTCCTGGAAAAGTTAAAATCTTAATCGATATTTATGCTATGAAGAATAGTGTTATTCGCTCAAATATTAGAGCATTTGGGAAGAATAAAAATGATTCAATTAGAATAAGAGATTCTGTATTTTTAGAAGGGGAGCATGCGAGTAGTGTTATAAAGATGAAAGCTGCTGCTAAAGATGGAGGTGAAGTATTGATGTATGGAGTAACAGAAGGTAATGCTCCTCATTGTAATGGGCATGTTGAATGTAGTGAAATTGTTTTAGGACAAGGCTCAATATGCCGAGCTCGTCCTTTTATTCGAGCGATAGACCCAACATCAAGCGTGTCCCATGAAGCATCATTAGGGAGATTCCCTCAAAAATGGTTGGATGAATTAATGGCAAAGGGTCTATCCGAAGAACAAGCCACAGATATATTAATCGAAGCAATGCTTCAAGAAGAAACAAAATTATAAATATAATTAAATCGATTTAATAATAATTTTAAAAATAAGGAGTGTAGATAATGGGAAAAAATAAGTTAAATATTGGAGATAGAGCACCCATTTTCAAATTAGATTCTTATAATGCGGGATTAATAGATTTGGCAGCGCTAATTGGAACACAAAAAATTGTGCTTATCTTCAGCAGATACTTTGGATGTCCAATTTGTCAATTGGATTTGAATATATTATTAGAAGATGCGCATAGGATTAAGGAAAAGAATGCCATATTACTATATATTACTCAATCGGGTGAAAAAGTAGCAAAAGAGTATATCGAAAAGTATAATATTGATTTTCCGGTAATATACTCCTCCAAAGATGAATTATATAATGATTATGGTTTAGGACTAATGAATCCAGGAGCAGTTCTGGAAGTTAGAAGTAAATTAAAAGAAGCGACAAAATTAGGTATTCAACACGGAGAATATGAAGGATGGGAGAAGCAAGGTCCTGGACAGTTTGTTATTGATAAAAATGGGAATATAATTCATGAAAGAAAAGGTTGGTTGTTAATTTCAGAAATTTTAGAAGTTTTGTAACCTAAATTTTCAATTATATGATTGACGTAAGATGAGAGAAAACACCAAATATCATAGATATCGTTTTAATGGTAAAATAAATGTTGATGAAATTCAACCATGGTTTGATTTTGGAACCTCAAAACCCTGGGATGATCCAGAGATACCTTGGGTATTAGATAATAAAGTAAAAAGAGAAATCCTAAGAATATTATCTATGGCCCCTAAAACATTTGAGGAATTATATAACGAATTGAACTTCTCTCCAAAACCACTACTTGTTACCGAAGAGGAATATCAACCCAAAATTCATTATCAATGGGCAAAGGAAACAATAAAAAATCATTTATTTAATTTAGAATGGTATCATTTAATTTCATTGAATGAAGAAAAGTATGAACTAACTTTTCCGTTTCTAAAGTTCGATGATCTCGCAAATCTAGAGCAACATGCTAATTTATTAGCTGAAAAATGGGTAAAAATTATTCTTAATTCAAAGCAGGAATTTAATAGAATTATAAAAAAGGTTGGAGATAGCCCAGAATTATATAGTATTCTTATTGATAAAGTTGTCAATTCTTTATATACAGAATTAAAAGTGAGGGGAATAATCCCTGATGAGCCTAATATTAAAGTTCTATGGGGAGAACAACTAAGAAAATTAAACTTTGAAGAATGGATTAATCAAAATTTCTGATCTCTAATTTAATATATTTATTTTCATTTTTTTACATTTTTGATTTGTTTAAATCTTGGTTTTTTGTATCCCAATAGTGTTATCTGCATATTACTTAATTTCAAAAGAAAAAGTTATATGTTTTCTATATATATGTGGATATTTCTTGGTTATGACAAGGATATTCATGAAAGTTCATAAAATCAGATTATCCAAATAAAAGGAATTAGATTTATGATAAGTGCCGGCTTAAATGAGTCAGAACCTATTCTTAATCTCAAAAATCTTTTTTATGATTTAAAGGGAGATAGTCACCTAAGCGATAAATTAGATGAACTTGAAGATAAATCAAAAAAGGATAATTTAAAATTGTTGAATGAAATTCAAAAAGTTCTGCAGAGATGTACTCATTTAACGGATAAACAACGATTAATGTATTGTGAAAGTCAAAGATATTTCATGAAGAATTATTTGCGTGAAATGAGTAAACCCTAATCCTAAATAGCGAATAATTTTATTATTTTATGGTTTTAATTTATAATATCTTACTACTTCGTTTATGATTAAATCAATTAGATCATCTGGTTTTAAAATAGGATATAAATCTACCTTTTCTAGTAAATCTTTAAACTTATCAAGCGGAATTTCTTTTGATCCAATAAAAAAACCAACAATTTTATGACCTTGCTCTGAAAGAGTAATTAAAGTCTTTTTTGAACTACCCCAGTTATATATTCCAAAATCAGTGATAATAAAGACTAATGTTGTTCTTTCAGCCTTTTCGCATTGTTTAAATATCGATTTAATAGGCAATTGAGTACCTCCTCCCTGATATCTTAATAGGACTTGTTCCGCTTTATGATAATCATAGGTCCAATCACAAATGTCTGCCATATTAGAAAAATTTATAACGCTAAACTTTACTCCTTTATGAGCAACAAAATCTAAAGCTGCGAATGATGCTAATAACGCGGTATGATATTTTCCTCGATTTCTTTTATTAAGATAATTCCAGTTCATAGATCCAGAAGAATCAAGAACTAATAAGAAGTCTGGAAACTTTTGAGTGACAATAGAGCCTTCGCTTTCTCTATTTACCCATTTGCGTGTTGTTATGTTTGGAATAATAACAGGATTAGTTAATAAGGATTGAACAATATCCAAATCCGCAATCGGATCACCGATTCTCCAAACTTCGGGATAGATTGGTAATGATCCTTCAAGCTTTGGTCTAGTTATATTAATTTCAATTAAGTTTTTTGAAAGTCCTCTATACCAAGTAGCTAAAGTATTTGCATCTACTAAAATTCCTGCATTTTTAGCCGGTGCTCCAAATTCCGAATATTGAGTATCTTTAGCAAATTCTTCTGCTTTTTTTCTTAATTCATCATCATTATCTTTCTTTAATTTATCAATATTCCTATTCTCGAGAGGATTATCTAATAATTCTAGGATATCTTCTGGGAAGATTACTTTTAATTTTTGATCAAGTTGAGATTTTTTTTTTGTTGTACCTTTTTCTAATTTATAACCAGTTTCAACTAACTTAAAGGTAGTATTGATCAGCAATTTTAAATGATAAGCGATTTTAGACACTTTTTCTTCCCATTTAGATTCATCCTCGAAATTTTTATCTACTATCTTAACTACTTTATTTGCTAAATCTTCTACTTCATCCCATGGATTATTTTTAGAAATTTGAATACTTAAAAGAAGTTCGTAGCATCGAAATAAGAATTTTGAAAAA
>RDOE01000165.1 GCA_011364975.1 Promethearchaeota archaeon
CTGGACTACCCGGGTTTTCAGTCCCGCTCGTGAATCGAGCGTGATATCTAATCCGGTTCGCTCCCCAGGCTTTCACCCATCACGGTCGGACGCGTCCTAGTGTCCCGCCTTCGCCACCGGTGGTCCTCATGGGATTATCGCATTTCACCGCTACCCCATAAGTACCGGACACCTCTTCCGCTCCCAAGTCTTGTAGTATCCCTAGCAGCCCAGATGTTAAGCACCTGGATTTAACCAGGGACTTGCGAGACCCGCTACGAGTGCTTTAAGCTCAATAATAGTCCTGAACACTTGAAGAGCTGGTTTTACCGCGGCGGCTGGCACCAGCCTTGCCCTCTCCTTTCTAGTAGGGAACATTACTCACCTACCACAGTTCAAGATTGAACACTTTGGGTAACCCCGTCACACTTTCGTGTATTGCGGAGGTCTCGCGCCTGCTGCGCCTCGTAAGGCCTGGGTCGTTGTCTCAGTACCCATCTCGGGGCTCCCGCTCTCACGGCCCCTATCGATTATCGGCTTGGTGAGCCATTATCTCACCAACAACCATAATCGACCACGATCCTATCCTATAGCAAATAAGAACCATTTTTCTTATTCCTTTTATTGAAAAACTTTTCCAAGCCAATTCAACTATGAAATATTATCCTCAGTTTCCCGAGGTTGTATCTCTCTATAGGTTAAGTTGATCATGTGTTACTGAGCAGTTTGCCATGGGAAATTTAGGTATCCCATTCGACTTGCATGGCTTATCCTCACCCAAATAGCAGTCGGGTCCGGCAGGATCAACCGGAATTAATAATTAATGAAAACAATCGTTTTAAAGCTATTTATAACTTTGGAATTTATTAATTAAGGGGTTCTTTATCTAACCTTCTTCAGTTATAATTTTTTAGATTATAACTACATTTTTTATATCGCACCAATGAAATTACTCTTCATCTAACGGTTTAATACCGTAATCCAAGTTAACACCGGTAAAGATGCGAGTCACTAAGATCATATATAAGAAGGATTCATTTTAAATTTTTTTGTTTTTTAAGGGTTTAAACGTTTTTCTTATAAATTTTCGTAGTTTAAAAATCTTTTTCATAATTTAAAGATACTAATTTAAAAAACAACCTAGGATATAAAAATGGATCTAAACGAAAAGATTGGTATTCATCTTGATCAAATTAAACAGCTTAAAGGTGTAGAAAATGCAGTTTTAACACAAAGAGATGGAAACCCAATCCAGTCTGCGGGAGTATGGTTCTCAAAAGATGAAATTTTTAATGTTAGTGCGGCAACTAGTGCTATTTTTAATGTGGGAATTCATCTTCATCCCTATGATCTAAAATATATTTTAATAGAGGGAAAAAAAGCAAAAATTCTAATTGCTCCACTTAATAGCCCCATACATTATTCTTTAAATAAAATTCTTCAACAACAAGGAATTTTCGACAATAAGCATGAATATTTTATCGCAATAACCGCACAACCTAACACAAATCTAGGAGGAATCTTTTTACAAACTAATGAATGTCTTAAAAAGATCAAAACAACACTTATTACTTCGGGGGAGTCATTTAAACCTCCGTTAATCCAATTTGATGATCAGAGGATTCAAAGTATTATTGAGGGTTTTAATATTAAAGAAAATGAAAATCTTAATTTTAAAATATCCTCATTTTCTCTTAGTTTATCTGAAAATATCTCATTAGAGCTAAGGAAAATTTTAAATAATTTCTCAGTAGCAGTTCCTGATCTAAAGTATGCTTATATCACAATCGAGGGGGGCTTTATTGCTTCCAAAATCTTAAAGACGTATAGTGAACCAGAAGATATTTTAGATAACACCTCTGCAATGAGTTATTCTCTTTTTCAGACAGCTAATAGATGCGCATGGTTATTAAAAAAAATGAATGCTGAAAGTATTTTGCTCGATTGTGAGAACTCATTTCAATTTATTTATGGTGTAGGTAATGCAATATTTTGTACAGAAATCGGAAAATCACGTCAAAAGTTAGGGCTTATTAGACTAATTTTACCTCAATTTTCTAATAAAGTTAAAAACCTCGTAAAACAGGCAACAGAAATTCAAGATCATAGAACTTTTGATATTAAAACGTTACTTGGAGAGTTAATAATAAAGTAATAGGTGAAAAGATGAATTTCTTCAATTTACTCGAAAAACTTAAGCGTAATGATTCATCTTTAATTTTATATTGCTTATTAGATCGTGTTCCTATTATTGTATATGGAGATAACCAAGAAGAAATTGATAATTTCTTAATTGATTTGTCGGATTTAATTCATTTTAGGAAAGAATTAGTCTTTTATACTGATTTTATCTCAGAGATAGAATATAATGAGTTAATTCAAAATGAGCATATTGATTACAATTCTCAAAGAATACATATAAGATGCCCATCTAATGTAGCTTTAAAAGCATTAAATTGTTTTGATCAATATAACTCATGGCTTATTGGTTTTGAAATCTCTAGAGGGTATGATAAAATAATTCAATTTATTAATAGTATTAAAAAAAAGATTGGATGCTTCTTAGCAATATCAATTTTTAATGATTTGATAGAAGTAAAATTAGAAGGAATAAATTATAAATTTCTGGATTTTGATTTAGAACATGAAATTTTGCAAAAAATCTCCGAGGACACAGAACAATCAGTAATCAAAATGAAAAGAGTTCTCTCGGAAAAAATAAAATCTGAAAACTTTGATGATGATCTAATCAAACTTTTATTAGATTTTGAAAGTGAAAAGGAAATTCTTAAAAGAAATATTTTAAAAAAAGAAATTCAAAATTTTTATTCTGGGTCTAAAAGAGCTTTCTTTATATTTTCTCGTTTAAATTTGTTGAATAATATTAATATGAATACCAAAATAGGAAGTAAAACGCTTTTAGAAACGATAGATTATGCAAATGCTTCGATTGAAAGAATAATTTCTTTTATCGAGAAGGAATGGGGAGAAGATTTTTCAAATTTAATCGAAAATGGAAAAAAGGTTAATGCATTAGATAGTATGCAGTCTCTATGGGGTTAAAATAAAGATGATTTATGATTATGAAAATAAGACCATACAGGTTAAAATTGTATATTATGGTCCTGCTATGTCAGGTAAAACCACATCTATAAAATATTTATTTTCTTACTTCAACAAAGAAAATGAACTAAATTCAATTGATAGTACTATAGGAAGGACGTTATTTTTTGATTTTGGTGTTTTAAATTTTAAGGGGTGTGACTGGAGCCTTAAATTTCTAATATATTCTGCAACAGGACAAGATTTTTATGCCAGTACTCGTCCAGCGACGCTTAATGGAGTTGATGGAATAATTTTTGTAGTAGATTCTAGACTTGATTGCCTACAACACAATCTAAGATCATGGAATGAATTGAAAACCATGTTTGGGTTTGAGATCTATAAAATACCTATTGTAATTTCGATGAATAAATTTGATATAAATAATTCTCTTAAGATGGATGAATTTGATTTCTTAAAAATTATAGAATATCATCAATTTAATAATATATATATTAATAAAACAATCGCACTTGAGGGAAAAGGTATTTTAGATTCATTCAATAATTTGATAAATTTTATATTTCCTCAATTAATAATCAAAACAAACGTAACAAATTAATAAGATAATATAATTAATTCTCTATTTTTTCATACATATTTTTAGAAATCCGTTTTATATATCCTTGCTTATGAAATTGCTTTAGCAAATTTCTTACTTCTCTAACTTTTTGAGTGTCTATTCCTAAAACACTAATTAATTGGAATACTGAAAATTGTTTAGGTAAATCAGATTTAATGTTATTATATAATCCCATAATCATAAAACCTTCTTATTAGTTCATTTTTTTTTATCTGATAAAATGAAGAAAGCTTTTTATAAATTATCATTAAAACAAAATGAGTTACAAAATCTCATAAACGTTTTTATAATCCTCCAAGTAATTATTAAATATCATCGCTGGTTTAAGCAAAGCATACCTTTTTGTTATTTTCATCGAATAGTTATTACCCTAGAGATGTTCTTAACATGTCTTATTATCCTATATAGCACAATATAATTAAGATTATAACATTTTTTGATTTTTATAATAAATAAAAAGAGAACTTCTTTTGATGGCAGTTAGTCATTTGTGTTATTTTTACACCAATAATAAACATTTTTGAATCTTAATTAGAATTTTTTGTAACAAATTAAATAAATGTTAAAAAACATTATCATCTGTTAAAGAATTAAAATTCTGGTAAGTCTCTGCTAAAATTATCTCCTATAGGAGCTTTTCCATCACCATAAATTTGATATAATCCTGTTCGTCTAGCACATTCACTAAAACTTCGGTATATATCTTTATTTTTCTCATATAACGCGCAAGTTTTATAGATTATAGGATTCCAAATATAAAGTTCATGATCGGGCTCATACCAAAGCTTTTCTTCTTTAAGAACCTGTTTAAAATCTTCTTCTCCAATAACTTCATTAAGATCTTGTTTATTTAGCATTGTAATCAGAGGAATTTCATTAATAAGTTTACCTCTTGTGATATTTTTTAATTCCTTTAATGATTCAATATTATCTTCAAAAAAATGTGTTTGAGAATCAACTACGAAAATCACACCATCAGTTCCTTTAAATATTTTTTTTCTTAATGGAGAGAATCTACTTTGCCCTGCAACGGTGTATACATGATAATAAACCTTATTTTGCTTTGTTGATTGAAAGATACCTCTATCAAAATATAGTGTAGAACCACTCGCCATAGAAATTTTTGTTAAGTTTCCCGTTGGAGTTATATCCTTTTTTTGTTCTTTGGTTATCCGATATAGTGTATCTACAACAGTGGTTTTTCCCGATCCTCCCATTCCCCAGTATAATATTTTAATATAGATATTGTGATCTGCTGTCCAACGAACCATTAAAGATTCTACCTTAAGATTTAAATTTAAAAGCTATTTTTGAATTTGATTATTATGAGAAAGTTCAATATAGTTTTTACAATGTAATATTACTAAATATTAATATAATTATGCATTTATAATTTTATTTTAATTTTAAATCTATAAAAGCTTGATTCTTTAAACTGTGATATATAAAGTTTAAAATTTATAAGAGAGTATTATCAAGGGATTAGATCGCTTTAAATAAG
>RDOE01000166.1 GCA_011364975.1 Promethearchaeota archaeon
CCATAAATTCATTGATGTGGTAAGGGAAAGTCCGCTCGCTGTTGGTAATCCTACTTCAAAATAAGGAGTTCCTACGAATGATGCATCAAGTTGACTTAAAAAGCCCTCCGGTAAAATAGATGCTCCATTAATAGTTCCATTTGCCCACTGCTCATAGAATGCTAATTGAGCAAGCTCTGGTACAGTATAACCGGTTTCATATTCAAGTAATTGGGGTGATCGTACTGTAGCAAAGTTAGTCAACCATGTTCCAAGTAGTATTAACTGGGTAGGAGTAAGACTGAATATCGTCATTAATAATACCTGTAAAGTTCCATTTGTCGCAGCGCCATACCAAACTAAAAGACCATCTCCATTCACAAAAGCATACGGATTTAAGTCATCCCATAAATTCATTGTTGTAGCAAGGGTAAGCCCACTTGCTGTTGGTAATCCTACTTCAAAATAAGGAGCACCCGCAAATGATGGATCAAGTTGACTTAAGAAACCCTCTGGCAAGATAGATGCACCCATGATTGTTCCATTCGCCCATTGCTCATAGAATGCTAATTGAGCTAGTATTGGTACTGTATATCCCGTCTCAGCTAAGATTAAAAGCGGGGTAAGAGTTATAATAAAATTCCCTAACCAATTCAAAACCAAAGCTAGTTGAGTTGGAGAAAGGGTAAAATAGGAGATTAACATTCCTTGAAGAGAAATATTTCCTTGCATCGCCCCTATCCAAACTAAAATACCCCCATCATTCGTAAACGATAATGGGTTTAAACTGTTCCATAAGTTTATACACACCGGGCCAGTTATATTGGTGGGAATTGGAACTCCTGCTTCTAAGCCTTTAGTTCCAGGAGGTACGTCAGAATTAAAGAAATTGAGATCAATTCCATCATCAACGAGCGTTCCATTCGCCCATTGTGCATAAAATAGTAACTCTGCATATTGTTCTATAGTGTATGGTGGTGAATATTGAGATTTAACCACAACATCCCATAGGTAATTTACTATATATCCTGCTAAATATTCAAGTTGAGTCCATGTTGCATTATAGTAGAGCTGCATAGTAGCATTTAGAACCATATCCCCTAGGGACGCGTTAGCAATAAGAGCCATATAAGTTAAGAGACCTTCCCCAAATTCTAAATCTGTGATTAATCCTGGTAGGGGACCAACCCCATATAATAAATTATTTTGAGCAGTTGCAGTATAACCAAGATTTACAACATCAAAATCTCCCATTAAAGTATCATAGTAATCTGAAACTCCTTGTGGAACTACAATATAAGTTGCTTGAAAGGTGGGACTATTAAAGAATTGATCTTTAGCTGTAGGGTAACCGACATAAAATGCAACACCATCAATTGTCTGATTAATTGCTTGAGCCGCACCTGAACCATTAATAATTAAAGGCAATTGAGCTATGGACTCATCCTTAAGAGATCTTAATACTTCTGGTGTTGCTAAACCGGGTAACTGACTCTCTAGCGTAGAAACTGCTTCCGATTCGACTCCTAAAAGAATCTCAGGTGTTGCTAGACCGGGTAACTGACTTTCTAACGTAGAGACTGCTTCTGATTCGATTCCTAAAAGAACATCGGGTGTTGCCAGACCAGGTAATTGATCTTCTAAAGACGGGACAGCTTCATCTTGAATTCCCAAAAGTGCATCTGGTACTCCTGCATATACTTGTTCGACAAAAGTGTGATTTAAAATAAATCCGGTAGGTAACAATCCAATACTGGCAATTAACAAAATAACTGAAGTTATTAATTTAGATTTGTTGGACATAATATTGAATTTGCGATTACTTTATTTAAAAATTATCACATAATTGTATTTTTTTCTTTGTGTTTAGTAATTTTAAAAAAGAGAAAAAAAATTAGCTAAACTTGCTTACACTAATTTTAATGATGTTTCAATAAGATTAGAAATTAAGTTTAACTTAACTTGGACAAAAATATTCCCTAATACTCACAGTTTTGCCCCTAATGTTAAGTTTTCCCAGATGTATAGATAACACCTTTTACAAAATTCATTAAAATTTAAAGCATTTGATAAAAATTAGTAATTTATGTATCTTTTTCATAATCCTTAGAATCTTTGCGTTTTCTCAGAACTTTTTTAGCAGCTTCACTTAACCGTCTTTCTCTTTCATCTAAAAAGTTTGGATCTGCCATATTAGCCTTCATATTTTCAACCATGGCTTCGGCTACTTCTCTTGCTGATGGGTGTTTAGAATTTTTCTTTTCACTTTTCTTTTTTTCAGTCATATCATATGTAATTTTTCTATTTTTATTAAATATTTTTTAGAAATTTCTGTGCCTCTCATTATTTTTCAGAAGTAATATTATATTAATTAATTGACAAAAATCAGAGCTATTTCCTAAAATTTGACAGATTATGATAATACTTGGAAAATTATGATGTTAGGTGATGCTAGTGCCCAAAAGACTTCTTTAACAATTCGTTATATCTCTGGCTTTTATATTGAAGACCTCAAGTTAACAATTGGAGTAGATTTTTATTCTAAAACGACAACATTATATGGCAAGAAGATTAAACTACAGATTTGGGACTATGGGGGTGAGGAACGATTTAGATTTCTGCTTCATCAATATTGTAAAGGTGCTAATGCTGCTTTCTTTCTATATGATATTACTAATCGCCTCACATTAGATCATCTCCCAGACTGGACTCAGATTGTTAGAGAACATGCTGGAAACATCCCTATAGCATTAGTTGGAACAAAAGGAGAATTGGAAAAATTTAGAGCGGTGTCTAGAGAGGAAGCATTAAAAGCAGCTAAAAAATATAACTTAGCCTTTTTTACAGAGGTTTCCGCGAAAACCGGGCAAAATGTTGAATATTTATTTGAAATGATGATAGAAGAACTATTTCAGAGATATTATCAAGATTATGATTCAAATAATTACAATGAAATCACGGTTAATAACGAGTTATTAAATTTAATTGATGTTCTGATGGAAAAATTTGAAGAATGGGAACGGTTTTCTTTCTTCCATCTAGATAAAGATTTGGGAATTAAATTTAAAACTTTCAAAGGAAGAACGAATATATCTAATTGTAAACCTAATACTGAGTTATGTAAACGACTAAATTCATCCTATAATTTTGAATCATCTAAAAAGAGTTAAATATAAGCTCTTTTATGACATAACTAAAAAAAATAAGATGTGGTTAATGAAAAATTCAAAAATTAAACTAATGATTTTGTTTATTACTATTTCATTCCTAATTTCGATTAAGCCTAGTTTTGCATTAAACAATTACGCCGTCGACCCAGGAGCTAACTTCAGATGGGATGCAACTAAATATTTCTTCATGAAAGATGGATTAGGTCTTGGAAACGATTTAGTGTATACGCATAATTATTATTTAGAATTTAATTTCACGAATTGGGCAGGTGTTTCTGGAGCTGAATATCTCAATGGCACAATTAACCATAATGGTACAATTTTCACTGGTGAAATTAGTCACGCATATTATTACAGTGCCCAACCTTTTGGTCAGGAATGGGTGACAGATATTATAGATTATCAAGGGACCTATCCTGTTCATGTGTATTTAGTTTGTAATACTGAAATAGAACAAACTACAAAGCCTAATCTTCAAAACCTCGCAGCGAATTCATGGTTAACTTTCGCAGAGAGTCCAACATATAACTTTTCGCTCACAGGAACTTATATAGAGGATACTGAGACAGATATCTACACTGGAAATATTCGATTTAATTCTGATAAAGTTTTAAGTTATGTTTTCGATGAAATGGTGCAAAAAGATTCAGGAATAACTGTTTATATAGAACGATATATATGGACTCTAACATATACACCAGGAACTCCTACTGATGGTCTTGCCATTCCGGGATTTCAGATTTGGGCATTATTGAGCGTGATTTTTCTTGGCGTCCTTTTGATATACAAAAAAATATACCCAATTAGTAGAAAAAGGTAAAAATTCTTTTTTTTCATCACTTTATTTTTTTATTATTATTTTACTTCCCTAAAATTTATATTTCAAATTCTCTTCATTAAACACTAAAGATACAAGTTTGTATTTTTTTAGTTAATTTATCTAAAAAGTTTTTTCTAATGAAAAGGTTTAAGGAAAAGAAGGAATTTAAAAATTCACTAGAAGATCTACTGCAACACATTATGAATAGTGTTGATGATGTTAAAGCAGCCCAATTAAGCGCAGATACGGGACAACCTCTAGTTTCAGTATTACCTTCAAATGTAGATGATATGCGTTTTGCTGCAATCAATGCTGCACTCTGTTCTTTAGCAGAAAGAGCAATATCAGAGATGGGTATTGGTGATTTTGAACAATTATATGTAAAAGGTTCGAAAGGATATATTCTTATTCTACATGCAGGAGAAGATCAAGTATTAACCGTATCTACAACCAAAGATATTAGAATTGGACCAATATTATACCAACATAAAAAACATTTAGATGAGGATCTTAGCAGTGAAAGTAGTACCATTCACATCTAAAATAGATAATAATAGATGAAATTTAAAGCATTAAACCTTCTTGTCTTCAAGAGTTATCCCTAATTCTCTTAATTTATCACGAATAATATCACTTATCTCAAATAATTTTTTGGTTCTTAATTCGCTGCGAATCTCTGTTATTAAAGCAATCAGATTTTGGATTAGTTTATCCTTTTCATTCCTACTCTCCACTGAAAATCCACTAAGTTTCGAGTCTAAATCTGGAAAAACTCCAAAAATCTGTTCCAAATCGTCTATAAATTCAAGAAATTTAACTTTAAATTCTGATGTAATTTTCATATTTTCTTGGAGAATTACTTTATTTATTTCTCGAAATAACGTAAGAATTTCTGCAATAGCCACTGGCGTATCAAAATCATCATCCATAGCCTTAATGATTTTTGATTTTGTCTCATCAACTTTAATAATGAGAGCCTTAATCTCTTTAGAAGATACTTTTGTCATTTCTGATTCTTTAACACTCTTAATAGTATTCAACAATCGTTGGTAAGTCTTTTTAGCCTGCTCCATAATCTCAAAAGAATAATTTATTGAGCTTCGATAGTGACTGGATAATAAAAACCATCGAATAACCATTGGT
>RDOE01000167.1 GCA_011364975.1 Promethearchaeota archaeon
TCTTAGGCGTGATTGTTGGAATTACATTTGTAACTCTAACAAGAACTATAATTCCCCTCATTTTAGGAGATATAATTGATTTTATTCCCACAATTAGCAGTGTATCAGATATATTACCATTAATTTTATTAGCATTAACAATATACGCAGTTAATATAGCTTTAGACTATGGGTCTATGATGGCTGGACATTTTCTAGGTTTAAGAGTAGAAAAAAATATGCGTATGGAGTTCTTTGACATTATTCAATCAAAATCATTAAATTATCATGATAGTGCAAGAACTGGTGATTTACAGGCTCTTGCTACTTACGATCTAAGGATTGTAAACACCATGATTTCTCATGGTGCTTTTTACATTTATCCCTTCATACAAGTAGGTATAGCATTGATTATTTTATTCGATATGCTTGATTTAAGGTTAGCCTTATTTTTTTTACCATTTCTTGTTTTCTATTGTTACTTTATTTTGTATTATCGTAAAAAACTTGCTCCATTTGTTAGAGCACGTATGGAAAAAAATTCTAACATAACAATCGTCCTTCAAGATAATATTACTGGTACAAAAGTGATTAAAACCTTCACTACAGAAAAATTAGAAAGAAAACGATTTCTTTCCACCGTTCAAGCATTTAGAGAAAATTGGATTGGAGAGAATAACGTGCAGTCTAAATATTTTCCCTTGTTAATCCTGTATCTCGCTATTAGTATTCTATTCTTAATCAGTTGTACGTTCGTATTTTTTAACTCATTTACCATTGGTGAATTAGTAGCTGTAAATTTACTACTAATAACGCTTATTGATCCGACGAATTTAATATTTTGGGCAACTAATGATATGATGAGTGGATTTGCAGCTTGTTCAAGAGTATTTCAAGCATTAACTAAGGGTGAGAGTGAAGATGTTGATTCTTCTGTGATGCAAATACCTAAAAGTTTTAAAGGAAAAATAGAATTTAAAAACATAACTTTTTCTTATAATAACGAGAAAAGTAATGGTACAAAGGTATTCGAAAATCTTAATTTCATTATTGAACCCCAACAAACAGTTGCTTTAGTTGGACCTACCGGTTGTGGGAAAACAACTTTAGCTAAAATCATTTTGTCCTTATATACACCTCAAAATGGAACAATATATTTAGATGATGTGGATATAAAAAATTATCCCCTTGAGACTTTAAGAAAGAAAATAGGGTATATTGAACAAGATATTTATCTTTTTCCAAGATCTATTAAAGAAAATATCGCTTTTGGTAAACCTGATGCTTCTGATGAAGAAATTAGAGAAGCAGCAAGATTAGCACAAGTTGATGAGTTTGTTAAGGATTTTCCTAATGGCTATGATACGATAGTGGGTGAGCGTGGAACAAGACTTTCTGGAGGAGAAAGACAACGTATTGCAATTGCTCGCGCCTTATTAACTAATCCCGATATAATAATTCTTGATGATTCGGTTTCTGCTGTAGATAGTGAAACTGAAGAGAAAATCGGAAAAGCCATTGAGAATGTTTTAAAGAAAAGAACAACCATAATTATAACTCACCGCTTAAACACGATTAGATCTTCAGATAAAATTCTCGTCCTTAAAGAGGGAAGAGTTATAGCAGAAGGTAATCATCAGAAATTGCTAGAAAAATCCGAAGATTACAGAAGAGTATTTGGAAAACACATTTCTTTATCAGATATTAAAATTAAAAATGAATAAGATGGAGAATTTATTGGTATGTATGCGAGCGTAATGGCCGAAAAGCGTCAAAAAAAATATTCCGATCGCGAATTATTTAGCAGATATACGAAGAGATTAGCTCCGTTTAAAAAAAATATATTTTTAGTTGCAATGTTTATTCTTATATCTACAATCGCTGAAATTCTCGGTCCTTTAATTGTAGGATTTACTGTTGATCAATTAGATTTTCTAACAAATCAATTTATTCTAATAATATTTCTTGCGTTAAGTTATATTCTTCTTTCTGTTATTCAATGGATAATGTTCTTTTTACGTAGGAGAGAGTATGGAAAGTTTGTTCCTTTTTTTTTTAGAATACTTAAGGATGGATATCTTTGATAAATTACAGGAGCAAGATATCCTTTTTTTTGATAAGTATCAGAGTGGGGCTTTAAACACAAGAGTATCAAATGATGCTTTAGATTTTGGTGATATGACATCTTTAATTTCGGAAACCATAGGTAGTTTTCTTGTAAGTATATTAACTTTTACTATCTTAACCATTTTAAACCTTTTTTTAGCAATGATTACTTTAATTGCGGTACCTATCGTTTTATTTTTAATGTTTTCCTTACGTAGATTAGCAAGAATTGTTAGTAGAGCTTATAGAAAAGCAATAGAGAATGTTAACAACGCAATGGTAGAATCAATAGAAGGAATTCATGTTTCCAAAAGTTATGGTCAAGAATCAGCAATTTCAAATCAATTTAACGAGATTAATAGGGATTATTTTCGCTCAACTTTTAAATTAACCTCAGTTACTCATTTATGGCGACATATTTTAAACCTAATTGCCTCAATTACAATATTAATTATAATTTATTATGGCACTCAAATCTTTTTAGAGGGTTCGCTAACAACCGGAATGATCTTCACATTCATTCTATACTTACAAAATTTCTTCCGACCGATAATCGTTCTTGCTACCTTTTTTCCACAGTTAAGTACTGGAATGGCAGCGTATGAACGAATTTTAGAAATTCTTGATTCTAAACCATTGGTTTTACAAAATACTGGTGCAATCGAAGTTGGCGAACTAAAGGGTGAAATTATATTCGAAAATGTGTGCTTTAGATATAGAGATAATCAATGGGTTTTCAAGAACTTTAATCTTCATATATCTAAAGGGGAGAAGTTGGCGATTGTTGGTCATACAGGCGCAGGTAAAACATCATTAGTATCTCTATTAGCAAGGTTTTATGAATTTCAAAGTGGGACAATTAAAATTGATGGGATTGATATTAGGAATATAGATCTAAATTCCTATCGTAAAAACATTGGTATTGTGCAGCAGGAGATTTTTTTATTCTCTGGTTCTTTAGAGGAAAACATCCGTTATGGAAAACGGGATGCTACTGAGAAAGAATTAGAAAATGCAATTAAGACCGTTCATGCAGAAGAGATTATAAAATATTTGCCTGAAGGAATTAATACTAAAGTAGGTGAAAGAGGTAAAGGGTTATCCATGGGACAACAACAAATTATCAGTTTTGCAAGAGCTATTTTAAGTGATCCAAAAATTCTCATTTTAGATGAGGCAACTTCGAGCGTTGATGCGTATACTGAGGCAATTATTCAAGAAGCTCTCGAAAAGTTAATGTTGAATCGTA
The DNA here is from genome assembly GCA_011364975.1 of Promethearchaeota archaeon. GTDB lineage: Archaea > Asgardarchaeota > Lokiarchaeia > Sigyniarchaeales > SOKP01 > SOKP01. Next base: position 3,335 of record RDOE01000167.1, read on the forward strand.
CATCGATTATTATCGCTCATCGATTATCAACAATTCTCAACGCCGATAGAATTATTGTTATGGATCATGGGAAAATTGTTGAAGAGGGAACTCATGCAACCCTACTAGAACAAAATGGTAAATATGCTCAGTTATATACTCAATATTTTGAGCATCAAAGCTTAAATTAGGTTTTTTTTATATGAAAAGAAATTTATGATGTATATTTTTATCCATGTTGTTTTTCAAAGCTTATGAGATGTAGTTTTATTAATCTTTACATCAAGTTTAAATTTGTACTAAAAATAGAATAATTACAAAAAATGTATAAGTTATGACGCTAAAAAGCCAATTTAATATTAAAACATTAGTTTTTGATTTGGGGGGGGTATATTTTACTTCTGGAACATACTTAGCAATTGAAAAAATTAAAGAGATATATGACATTGAGGATGAAAGTCTTTTAAAAGAGATATTTCATGATAATCAAAATACAGAAGGAAATTTAATAAGGCGTGGGTTAATTACGATTGATGAGTTTGAAGAGAGAGTATTTTTAAAGTTAAATATCCAAAACAAAGAAAAAGACCATATTAGATATATTTGGTTTGGCTCTTACTGTTTACATTATGGGATAGAGAAAATAATAAAGGAATTAAGGAAGAATTATAGATTAGTGATATTTAGCGGGAATATTAGAGAAAGAGTGGAATACTTAAATAAAAAATGTGAATTCTTAAAATACTTTGATGATACTGTATTTAGTTTTGATTATCATACAAGTAAAGATAATCTTGAGTTTTATAAGGAATTAATAGACCATATTAATTGTAATCCATCGGAGGCTATTTTAATTGATGATGAGAAGAAAAACATTCAATTGGCAAGATCTCTCGGTTTTAATGGGATTCATTTTTATTATACTGAAAAGTTAATTAAAGATCTTAAAAAATATAATATAGATCTTAATTTTTAAATTTGAAACTTAAAACTTGACTAAAACTGGCTTTTTTCCATTTTTAATAAGACTTAAATTTCTATAAGCCATTTTATGATTATCTCCTTTTCCAATCCATTCTCTATAATCTTCGCATGGAAAATCTCCACATTCAGAACAATTTTTTAAGTGTTTTTTATCAAAACAACATATCAAAAGAGTGCAATCCGGAGACCAGTGTATATCATTCCTATCACCACAACAACCTTTACAATAATCACCATTTCTAAGAATATCAGAAACTGTTTGATCTTCACTATACCATCCTTTAGATTGAAACCATTCAAGAACTTTATTCCCAGAATTTTCATCATAAGGTAAATTTAGTAGAGGACATGAACTGCATGTTAATCCGCATATACTGATCCTTAAATTGTCTTTCTTCATACGTTTTATATTTACTTATAATAAATAAATATTGAGAGTTAAATCCCTAATCTTATATAAAGATACATTTAATGGACTCCAATATCTTCCCAACCATAGGAAAAACTTAATTATATTGATCAAATTTAATCAATTAGTTCTCGAAGATAAAGAATTTTATCTTTGATTAAAAAATTCAGATGGTCAATCATAAATAATTCAGAAAGAATCCAATCACTCTCGATATC
>RDOE01000168.1 GCA_011364975.1 Promethearchaeota archaeon
ATCTTGCCATTAATGCATTTGATCGGTTCTTCAAGCATTTGAAACTCATCTGGATAGAAGGGGAATTCGCACCACTCACATCTGGATGCCATTATAAAATGAAGATTTGCAGCTAAAATATGCCCAAATCCGAATATATGGGGTATACATTGAACCCCTTTTACTTCTGCCATCGCATCAATCTTTTTCAGCTGTAAAAACCCACCACTTCTAGTTACATCTGGCTGAACAATATCAAAACAATCTCGAGAAAGAATATCTTCGAATCGAAAGATACCCATATCATTTTCACCTCCTGCTATTTGAACTGGAGATTTTGCCTTTATTCTTGCCAATCCATTTAAATTATCGGTTGGTATAGGTTCTTCTAACCAAGTAATATTATACTTCTCGCATACTTTTGCAATTTTAAGAGCTTCATTTACAGATTGATAAGCCGAATTTGCATCTACCATAATTTCAATATTAGGAAATGCATTTCTAACTTCTCTTATTACTTCCTCATCGTCATCAATTCCCTCCCCAATTCGCAGCTTAACGGCTTTAAATCCTTGATTAACCGCATTTTCAACGGTTTTAACAGCTGGTTTTGGCTTATAACCACGAAGAACAGAGGCATAACATCTTACTTCTTTCTTTCTTCCCCCAAGCAACTTGTATATCGGTTGTTTAGTTGCTTTTCCTATTATATCCCAGCATGCAATCTCTATAGCAGAAGTAGCTTGAGGTATTCCAAACATAATTCTATTAGAGTTCTGATATACTTCATGATAAATTTCTTCGACCATAAAAGGATCCTTATTTAAAATTATTTTTCTAAGGGTTTCATCAATCAAATGTTTTTGAGCTAAATTACTAAGGTTCCAATGCGATAAAGCCCATCCGTCTATTCCCTCATCTGTTTTGAGATTCGTATAAAGGCCACTAGCCTGAAATCTAGGCATACTTCCAATTTTAATTTTAAAATCCATTTGTAAAACATAAGTATTTACTTCTGTTATTTGCATAATTCCTCACATGACAAATATTATTAATATTTAAATATATAATTTAATTAAACTTTTAGACTAAGAATTATTTAATTCTTTAGTATTCTAGATAAACTTCTCACTGAGTCCAAGTGTCTGAAATCTTTAAACCCGCAAAACCCAAAAAGAATCCTTTAGAGGAATTAGAAGTAGTTTATGTCTTATATTTTGATGAAACCTACGGGCACATTCCCTTATTGATATACCCTGATGATAGATATAAGGATGATAAGCAATTTATGCGTCCAATTTTAATGCATCCAATTTGGTTTCTCAGTGGGGGAGAATCTGACGTTTTAGATCACATAGATTTAGAATATAAGGGTTATACTTTTTTTGGAAAAAAAATTTTAGTAAAATCTCAAAGAGCTAAAAGAAGAGCCGGTTTAGACGAAGAAACACCTGAAACTATCGTTATTATCGTCTCTTTATCAAATAAGTTAGAAATTCTGGGAGATGACATTATTAGGTTATTAATAGAAGCCATAAAGGAGAGATTTGAAGACAATTTATTCGAAATAATTGAATCAGAAATCCTTAAAGACGAGATTATTAAAACTCCAAAAATTAAAAAAGTAATCGAAAGAGGGGAAAATTTAAAAAAAGATTTAAGGCATTTGATCGAAGAGGTAACCACTTCATTTTTCTCAAATGCTGTAAAAAAAGCTGATACTAATTCGATTAAAATGCAGAAAGCTATATCCTATTTAGCTTTAAAGGGGATAGATGTATCCCATATTGAAAGTAAGGATTATAAAGGGTCATTTTCAAGCATTCAATTATTTGATCCTAGTATAAAATCAGAAACTACCTTATTAGAACCACAACTCTTTACAATAGATGATATTAGAATTATGAGTGATAGCCAAGAATTTGAAATCTTGATTCAAAATAAATCAGAAAAAGAACTGAAAAATTTATTAGTGAAAATAACTAATATTAAAGAGTATTTTGAAAAAGAAGTTATGAACACTCGGGTAGAAATTTGGTTTCCAGAAGAGGAATTGGTATTTATTTCGCCAATTATCCCTCATATAAAAGAATATTTATTCTTCATAATTGAAGAAAAGAGTAATGATAAATTATTCTCAAAACGAATTGATTTGAATTTAATAAAAGAATTGAATTAAAAAAGGTGTAAACCATTTTGCCAGAAGAAATATTAGAAAAAGAAGAAATAATAATCCGGAATTATCGAACCACAGATTATAAAGCAACCTTAGAAATCTTAACCCAACTTCAAAACCAATATGATATTGGATTAAATGAAGGTAAATGGCGAGAAACTTCCGGTTTAAGGCAATTCAAACCCAATCTAAAGAGAATTACGTTAATTGCAGAGTTAAAATCATCAGGGGAAGTAGTATCGATGGGAATGCTTGAAGCAGTAAAAAATACCCTAGGTCAATATATCGGTTATTTAAATCACTGGGCTACTAAAAAAGATTTCATTGGGAAGGGTGTGGGTAAGATTCTCGCAGATAAAGCTATTCAAATTCTAAAATCTTGGGGATGTGAATCAATCCGAATTAATATGGCTTATAAAGGAGATCGTAAGTTAATCGATATCTTCGGTAAAGCAGGATTTGAACCCATTATAATCGTTTTAGAAAAGAAAATTGAACAAACAGAGTAATTCGATTATTTAAATAGAAAGATTAATGTATTTATTTTCTGTCTTCTCATTTTTTACCAAAACACGCTATAGTTATATAAAAGGCAAAAAATAAAGTATATTTATTTTATAAAATACAACATCACAAGTTTAATTATATTAAAATTAAAATTAAAAAATTAAATAAAAGAGGTTAAAATATTAAATGCCGATTGGTATTAAGAGTTATGGAGCGTATTTACCAAGATGGCTGCTTGGCCGAGAACTTATTGCTAAGGCATGGGATTTCCCTTCCGTTCCTGGAACGAAAGCAGTTGCCAGTGGTGATGAGGATAGCTTAACAATGGCTGTGGAAGCGGGTTTAGATTGTTTGTTTGGTATAGATCCTAAAACTGTAGATGGAATTTTCTTCGCTACCACAACACAAGTGTATACTGAAAAGGATTCTGCATCACTAATTGCGACTGTTCTTGATTTAAGAGAAGATATCCTGACCGCAGATTTTACCGATTCAATTAAATCTGCCACAACAGCATTAACGAGAGCTATTGATACTATAAAAGCAAATAAAGATATTAAAAGCATTCTAGTTGTAGCATCTGATACAAGAGAACCTGAACCATCTACCATGTGGGAATATGGATATGCAGATGGTGCCGCTGCTTTACTTATTGCTGAGGATGATAACTTACCCTTAATTATAGATGATTATTATTCTGTATCGGCGAATGTAACCGGACCCTGGAAACGAGCAGAAAAAGACAAATTCATTAGAACTTTTGAAGTAAAAATGGATAATATGTTTTATATACAAAATATCACAAGAGTAATGAATGAAATATTAAAAAGGAATAGCCTTAAAGCTGAAGATATAGGTGCTGCTGCCTATTACTATAATAATCCACGTGTTCAAGCTCGTATTGCGAAAATGATGAAATTTCCTCAAGGAGTTGCTCAAAATGGATTATTTTTCCAATTAGGAGATTTTGGAACGCCAATGGCTTTCATGCTATTAATTTCTGCGGTAAAACGACCAAAAGAAGATGCTAACATAATTTTAGCGGGTTTTGGTGATGGAGCTGACGCAATTCTTATGCACGTTGGAGATAAAAAAGCGTTAAGAGAATTATCCAAAGACCATTTAGGCGTCGCTGGACACCAAAAATCTATGTTACCGTTAAAAAATTATAATAAATTTATCGAATTCAAAGAACTTCTCCAAAAAGATCGCTATACGCGTAAAAGCTCTGCAGTAACCATCTGGAGAGATACTATGTCTGTCTATAAATGGTATGGAGTTAAATGCAAGAATTGTGGTACTATACAATATCCTGATTTAGCTCGAACTTGTTATGTATGTCGAGCCGATGACCAAATGGAACCCATAAAACTTCCATTAAAGGGAACCATTTTTACATACACTCTTGATCATTTGGTCGGGGGTACCTATATGGACACTCCAGTACCTCGATGCGTTGTCGATGTTGATGGAGGCGGGCGCGTTTTGGTTAATATGACTGAAATCGAAAAACCAGAAGAAAATGTTAAAATTGGGATGAGAGTCGAATTCACCTTCCGAAAGGAACATGAAGGTGCTGAATTTAAAAATTATTATTGGAAATGTAGACCCGAAAGGGGGAGAATATAAAGGAGGTAATTAAAAATGGTAGCACATGGTATTAAAGATAAAGTAGCGATAATAGGTGCCGATGCCACTAAATATGGCGAATTATGGGATAAAAATCAATACGACCTCCTCTTCGAGGCCGTCCAAGGCGCCACGAAGGACGCTGGAATCTCCAAAGATGAGATCGATGCAAGCTGGGTGGGAATATTCTACTTCTTTACTGGACTTTCTGGAGCAATGGTCGAAGATATTTTGAAATTAGACGGAAAACCAGCAACCAGAGTAGAGAATTACTGTGCTAGCGGCATGGATGCGTTTCGCAATGCTTGCTTCGCTGTAGCATCTGGTGCTTATGATGTTGTTCTTGCATGCGGTGTAGAGAAATTGATGGACGAGGGAGGTAGTGGACTACCTGGCTTTACTCTTTTTGGTCATCCACTCTATCCAACACCTTCAGCCCCTGCAATGTTTTCAATGGCGGCAACGCGATGTTTTCACGAGTTTGGTTGGACCAAAGAGGATTTAGCAAGAGTCGCAGTTAAGA
>RDOE01000169.1 GCA_011364975.1 Promethearchaeota archaeon
TGGTATATCCAAGAAAAATAACAAATAAGATTAGTGCAATCCAATAAAGAGGATAAATTCTTAAGAATCTCCTTTTTAGGAAGGAAAGCAATTTTTCACGAGAGTTAATTTTTCTATAGTTGGTATTTAGGAATAGTCCGAATCCCGAGACAAACACGAACGAACCCATGGCGACGTAAATCCCGATGTTATTTACAAAAAACGCCCCATATAGATCTAAATCCATGTAAAAATTATAGGCATAATTTTGGGGAACATGAATTAATAGTACTACGATTAAAATTGATACAATTCGGAGTATATCTATTTCAGGCAATCGATCTTTTGTCATGTGGAATTAATCAACTCGTAGAAGTAGACTCAATTTAATTTTTTTTTTGAATGTAAACTAATAAATTTAGTTGAAAGGGGGATTTATTACCTATTCTTTGTTAATGATTTCTCAGTTTTAATTATAAAATACATCTGTTTATTCTCATCTTTAGATATTATATTAGACGAACTTTAAAAACATCTGGTATCTAAGCTAATGATAAGTAAAATTAAGAGGTAGATACTAATGAATGGTGAAAAAGTTAAAATATTTGAAGATTTGGACGGAATACAGATAAATGGAAGAATATGTTCTGAAGTATATTCTTGTGTTGAGGATATATATTATTTTATAAATTTGTCGCCCCCATTTGCGAATTGAACATTCATTTGTGTGAATCATAAAGAGAGTATTCTTTCTAATGATTAGTTTTTCTTTCTACATCTAATGATTAAGAAAAAGGGAGCGATACGAGAAGCACATTCTTCAGGATATTCTTTTAAAATTTCATCACTGGCATAGGGTTCACAGAACTCTTCCAGTGTAAAGCCTATACTTATAAGAAGATTAAGCCATTCGGAAAGAGTGTGGTTAAATCTTGGAATTCTGAACTTCTCCATCTTTTCTGTCATTTCTTTTGGAGCAGCACTAAATATCCACTCTTCTATTTCCCCTTCAACTCTCTTAAAGTAATCTTTAATTACAAATCCTATCTTTCTGGGTTGAAGAGTTCCATCCGAAGAACGAATGTTATCATTTTCATCTCTTACCCATTCCCAGATACCTGTTGAAATCGGATGAACTATAGAAAATTGAAAGAATCCATTGGGTTTGAGAGCTCGAAAAACCTCCGATAAGGCTTTCTTATGATCTGCTATATCCATTAAACTCATAGTAGCGATTATGAAATGAAAATGATCATCTGGAAAAGGAAGGTCCACTGCATTTGCAATTTGATAATTAATTCCCAAAGGTTCCAATTCTTCAGATTCCTTAGCGTATTTAATGAAGGTTTCAGATATATCGATTGCCGTCATGATCGCCCCTCTTTTTGCTGCTTTTCTTGTGTTATATCCCTCGCCGCACCCTATATCTAAACCGCGTAAACCTGAGACGTCGGGTAGCATTTTAAAAAAAGCGGGTGTATTAATTAAATTTCTACACCGATCATATCCTAATCTAGCAAGTTTGGTCCAATTTTCGGCGTTCTTATCCCAGTATTTGCCTACTTCTTTATCGTCCATAAAGAATCAATTTGTTCGTTTTCTATCTATTAATCATTAGTTAAAATTAAATAAAACAAAAATAAAGATAAGAATTTTTTAATATAATTATAATTTGAATTTTTTTTAATTTTCAATTATGATATAAATTTCTTTCAGTTTAGTATAATGATGTTTAATTCTCTTATTTATCTTTTTTATCTTACATTTCACTTATTAATATTTTTCTAATAATGCCCGTAGTGGATCCCAATAATAGGTATACCAACCTTCCTTAACAGATTCATAAGCTCCTTCAGGAACATCAACATGCGTAAACTTTATTAAAGTCCCCTCATCAACAACTTCAAGGATTAGCGTCATAGTTGAATAATGCCCTTTAAAAGTTAAAAAGCAATTAATGCAGAAATGTGCTCCCAATAGAGATTAGAATCATATGATAAATTCAAAAACCTTGGAGTATCATGTATAGTACTAATATTTCTTAGATTTGTAGAATTTGTGATTATTAACCGAAATTTCAGCAATAAAATCTATTTATCATTAAAAATGATCTTTTCAGGGAAAAGGATAAACAATACGCCTATAATGGTAATAGTTGCGAAAATTAAATCCATAACTCCAAAATATCCATAGTTAGGTGCTAAAATAAAAGTCACGATGCTTAAAAAAATAGCGAAATAAAATGCCCAAGTTGCTCTACTTCTAATCCCTAAAGCTGTTATAATTCTACAAGTACCATAGATGATCGAAAGTATCGAAGAGAGGATGAAATCTTCACCAATTATAGCTTCGGGAAGCAATTCTGATGGAACAAATAACGCTAAGAAAGCCGTAATTTCTATCAAACCATGAAGCCCTAAAAAGAGAATAATGACATTTTTGATGGTTTTTTTATCCATATGAATAATTAGAATAATCTTGTTAAAAGGTTTGTGTAAAGTTAAGAATAATAAAGTTATTCGAAAAAAGTGAGAGAGAATATTGTAGTAGAAGAGTTTAGGATAAACTTAGCTCGCGTAAGTTTTATCCCGTATTTCTTTTTTGGTTCCTAATTTGCGCGCTTGTAGTCTCCATCCCAAGTTAACAACAATATTATAGAAAAAATTGGGTATAAATTTTTTTGAGAAGAAGTCGATCGCTTCTTTAGGGATATCTTTACCATCTATCATTGCTCGAGCTGTAATGTCTAATCCTTTTACTACATTTCTCACCATACCCCCAACCTCTAGTAGTGGTCTTCCAGCAATTGAGCCTCCTTGACCAAGGGCAAGTCCGCCTTTCCATGTAAAGCCACAATCTTCAGCAAAAATTCTACAAATATGAAGTGCAGTCATATTTTGGAACCCTTCAGGGAATCCATTGTTAGATATTGCAATAAAACTTTTAGGCTTTTTAGATTCTAATCGGTCTCTTTCTTCCTTTATAAGTTCCATTGCTTTAATAACAGGTGCAGGTAAACTATCTACATATAAAGGAAATGTAAGAATTATTAAATCTGCCCTATCAATCATTTCAAACAGATTTTGAATTTTTTCTTCTCGATTTACAAGTCTATGGATAAATCCTCTCTCAGTTTTCATCCCAGATTGTTCTAATTTTGAGATTAGGTAATCTCCAAGTGATGCAGAAGTACTAGATTCTCCTTTTGGGCTACCGATTAATAAGAGTGCTTTTTTATCTGTGTTCATGTTTTTACCTCCACTTTTTCTAATATATTGGTAAATTCATTAATAAAATCATTTTTGCTTAGGTTTTTAGTATATATTATAGGTTCGTGGACAGGGGCGCCCATATTAAGCGAATTACGATATACTAATTCTTTAAATACAGCTTCCTTTTCCTCATTTGGTTTATCTAAAAATCCAACAGCTATAATTGAGGATCTTTTTTCATAACGATACTTATGGTGAGTTTCCCCCTCTCTTTTTGTAAAGAACGGTAGAATATTTGGAATAAACCTATCTAATACTTTTTTCAACTCCGAGGAATATCCTCCAAATGTAATAGGGGTAAAATGAATGATCAGATCATTCTGAACCATTTTTTTAGCGACATCTCGACCATCATCATCTGTTTTACATTCCCCTGGTGTTTTTAACCAGCAATCAAAATCACCTTGACAAGGTGCAACATTAAGATTTCTTAATAAGATTGATTCTACATCAAATCCCTTTCTTTCAAGTTCTTCTTTTATTGAAGAATATATCTTATCAACGTCCAAATCTTTCTTTAAACTTCCGTCTAATAAAAGTGCTTTCATAAAAATCCCTAATTTAAAATAATAATTTACTTTCTATTAAAAATCCATCTAAAATTAAGGTAGAAATAGCTTTAACTTAATTAAAAATAATCCTTATAAAATAAAGAATAAAAATTCTTTCATGATTTTTTATACCATGATTAACTTTTTATTATTTTGATTAATTAAAATTATTTTTTGATTTATTTTTCTTCAAACCATTCAAGCTATTTTCGTGTTGCTTGAGATTATTAATCAAATGAATTGAACAATGAAAAATTTTTAGGACAAGGAAAGGTTTAAAAATTTTTAAAAACCCATCTTAATTTACATTGACGAGAGCAAAAGAGTCGTTTTATTGGTTCTTGACATATATTAATATGATGATATTGTTTATTCCACTTACTGCCCACGATGCTTTTACCACAGGACTCACAATGAGGCACTATTATTTTTTCTTCTTGTTTGATCACTTTCAATCTCTCTATCATTTGTGACATTTCGTCGATTTTTTCCATGTTGTTCATCAAGTAATTATCTTATTAATATTAAGTTTGCTAATGTTATAAGCTTTTTAATAATAAGTTAAAAAGTCGTAAAAGATTTCCTTGAAATGAGTTCATTAGGCCATATACATGTAAATCAAACACCCAATCAATACTCCGAATGTTGCTAGCACTACAAAGCCCATTTTCTTGTTTATATCGAACGTCACTCCTATTAAACAAAATTCCGCGCCGTAAAAGACGATAATGTAAGGGATGTGAAGCGCAAGTATATCTCGGAATGGGATTAAGAGAATGTAGTCTAATAATAATTCCAACACGAGATAGAATAAGACAATCGCTAGAGAGATTATAATCTTTTTTTCTACTTTAACTATAATATATCCTATTAAGGTGATGGAGAAGGGAATTAGTAGGAAGATCACAATAAGACCAGAAACCCGTAAGAGGTCCATGATACCGAGCTTTGTGGAAATGTATACGAGACTTAC
>RDOE01000170.1 GCA_011364975.1 Promethearchaeota archaeon
GGACCATTTGCGTTTGAATGGGACAATAAAACTACACAAGAAAGAAAGGGGGTTTTAAATTTAGTACGTTTTGCATTACCTCGAAATGCTTATGATTCAAGCCATATTGATTATGCTGTAGCAGCAATAACAGAACTATATAAAAATCGAGATCAAATTCCAAAAGTTAAGATTTCGCGAGGATCAAAATTACGGTTACGACATTTTCAATCAGGACTTCAACCAATTTATAGAACTTGAAATTAAATCAAATAAACATAATTCTATTGTATACATAATTTCATTTATCTTATATCTTCTATTCATTGTATAATAAAAGTTGGATATTTGTTCCCATATTTAGAACGTACAAATCTTTATATTTATTAAATTTTAAATAAAGAAAAGTTGATTTTATTATTATGAATACTGTCGAACATTCCTTGATGGTTTGGATCATTTCTATTGTAATTGTAATTTTAGTAGCCTTTACAGTAAGTACACTTGTTAATTATTTTCGTCATAAAAAGAAAGCTGCTTTTTATCTGTCTTTGAATTATATTGCTTTTGCTATTGCCATGGTTTTATTACTTATCGGACATGTCGATGCTGTAATGAATGGAATCACTACAGCTTTTTACAATGATACAAGTATGATAGGCAAATTCTTTATAGTCGCGGGAATCCTCTTCATATTACTCTTTCATGGACAATTTGTTGAAGTGAATAAATCTTGGAAATATGTACGAATTATTCTTGGTATTGCCCTGATGATTTGGATTCTGTTACCAACTAATTATACTTTTGGAGGGCGTACTACAGTAATTATGACTTATATGTTAATGGCATTGTATGGTCTAGTTATTAATCTTTTCTTAGCAGTAAGTTTCTTTAAAATGGGAAAGCGCACAGAAGGAAGAAAAACTGAATTGTACTCTCTCGGCATAGGAGCCCTTGCTTTTTTAATATATTACTTTTTAATGACAATATATGGTATGACGCAATCATTCTTGGTAATGATTATCACTCAAATCGATCTATTTATTGCACTTTTTATGTATTTTATTGGAATTTACTTACCTAAATTAAGCTCGAAATAATTTATAGAAGTAGAGCCAAGTGCTTAAAATAAAATTTTCTTTTTTTTCCTAAATAAAAGCGTTCGATTATATAGAGTTTAAAAAAAGAAAAAATAAATTAAATTTGATTTTATCTATTTAAAATGTTTTTATAATGATAGATAAATGCTACTAAATAGGCAACCGTTTTAGGTATCATAAATAAACCAGTTAAAGGAATTATCGCGACTAGCAACAAAGTTATACTATAAGAAATATATGAGACAATAAACCAAATTGATGCTTTATAGTTCGCTTTGTCTACTTCAGATCCAATATTAGAGGGGTTTTTAAGTTCCGCTTTTGAGGATTTAAACAACAAAAATACAGAAATAATACCAATTATATAAATTGGAATCGCTGTAATAATTCGAAAATCAAAACCAAAATCTACAGTTGCATTCCCCTCAAACCATCGATTATATGGAAGAAACATCAAAACTACTCTTAAAATGAAAGCTAAATATAGTATTACTAAATAAAGCTTAATTTTTGAGTGAGTCGAATACTTAACTCCGTAAATCTCAGCCCAAGCATGGAAAATTGCTATGTAAAAGTATGTCATTGTAAGACCAGAAATAACATAACCAGAGCCAATAGTCATATTAGTAAAGAATTCATCAGGCCCTAATCCCGAAAAGAAGATATAAATACGAAATCCAAGATGAAATAGATCTCCAAAACCAAGTAAAAAATAGGCTAGAAATATCCATTTCCAGTATCCTGGTTTACTTTTAAATAGCCCTTCCTTCGAATTTTTCACTATTACTTTAATTAGAAATATCCAAATTATAATTAAATAGGCTAATATAAACACGATTGACTCTAAATTATCTTGAACTTGCATTGAAGAAACTCCAATTTCCTAATTAATCTATATTGTATAAAATAAGTATCTTTGATGTAAATATATTGAATTTTATATTAAACTTATCTAATTTTTAATCAATACGTGTCTTAGGAACTCTATTATTCCTAAATTATATTTAGAGCAGTAATTCTATTTTAAATATAAGATTTAATTTGAAAATATTAGTTTGTTATATTTTTTAAATTAACTATTATAATGAAATTGATTATCTAATTACCCAGCTGATAAGGAACTTATCATATCGCTTATCTGTAATATAAATGAAAATAGAAGATCAAAAAAACCTTTTATATTTCCAGTGTTCTTAACCTTTGAGATATATTTTTTCTCCTAAGGATCTTCATAAAATCGTCTTCTCGTTGTTTTAATCTACTTAAAAAAGTATCAAGCTTATCAAAATTATTAAACCAAAATTCTTCCCCGCCTACTATTATCTTAACACCTTTTTTATCCGTATTTAAGATGGCATATATTCCACCAATTTCAGAATCATGCTTGATAAATGTTTTTTCGCCATTCAAATTCCCGGTTTTTTCATTCCCTTTTTTTGCCCAAAATTGATTCTTTAACAAATAACTTCTATACATACTCATCTCACACACAACCTCATTTTATAAAATATTTTCATAGAGTCATCAAGATATAGTTACTAATGACTCATAGAGTAGTATCCAAGTAATATATACTGCCATTCAATTATAGAATGCAGTGTCATGCATATTATATCCCAGTATTACATTTTGATTTACAATCAAGGGACTAATATTCAAATATTACTTGATCTACTATAAACAAAAAATCGAATAATTCATATATAAATATCAAAGTAAACGAAATAAGACTAATTACTAAAAAAAAATTACTAAGGGTTATGTCCCAATAATTTCCATTGCAAGTTTGTAATATGGGAACGATATAAGTTTGAAAAAAATTGTTTTAATAAGCCAAAAAAATTAGACATATATATCCTTAAAAATGTTTTAGGAATAAAGGGAGGCTTTACGTTAAATTATGTCGGAATGTGGTTTTTATATTAATACATTTGATGAATTTATTAAAACTAATAATAACGAAAACGAAAAAGCCCTTTGGAAGATGAAGGCAATCGTAGAATTAATGAAGCTTACAAAAGAAAACGATCAAGGTGATTTATGCGAAAATGGACTTCGAATGATAATGTTGCTTCATAACAATTTTGTAATATACCCATTTGACATTAATACTAGCTGTGTTTCAAAAGAAACTGTAGTTAATGATAATGAATTTGTCTCAATATTAAAGAGTGAATTCATATAAGAATTCAATTGATTTAGAGAGAATTATGTAAATCCCTTCTCAAATTCCCAGACTGAATCCTGAATTGTGTGAAGATTTAAGACTACTTTTCCCGATTTTATCTTTTCCATTTCATCAGCATCAAACATTGCTTTTCCAATTGCTAATGCTCTGTCATGAGTTTCATCAACGATAACAATAATATCGTTCTTTTTAATAAGTGGATCAATTTGTGTTATTCCAGGCCTCATAACGTCTGCTCCATTTGCTACATAACGTATTGCCCCCATATCTACAACTATCTTTTTAAGATCCACTTGTTTATCCAATAGAAGAGTTAGAACCGGAATATAGCCATGCTTAGATTTCCAAAGCTTTAGCACGTTATTTATAGCATACAAAGTATCCCCTGCATCAGTTTGAATAACTTCGATTTGAGCTTTTTTAGGAAATATCTGGTTTATGAATGTTTGATTGTATTGCTTTTGAATGTCTTCTTTAAGCTCTCGAATTTGAGATTTTTGTATAAAATGACGTTGTTTAATATGCATATGCATTAACTAAATAATCATTATGGAATAAAAACCTTTTAATTCAATATTGTGCAAATTAGATTTGATCCATGAAAAAGGTAAATACATCTGCAGTCGTGATCATTCCTCCTAAAGAAATTTCCTCCCCCATCCAGGAAATAAGAATAAAGTATGATCGGCAGTTTAATAAATGGATGCCTCATATAACTCTTTTATATCCATTTAGGCCCGAAGACGAGTATAATATCATCATGGAGGATTATGTAAAGATCTGTAAAAAAATACCCTCTTTTAGGATAACCCTAAAAAAATTCAAGTATTTTGAACATCGAAAGCAAAATTATACCATTTGGATCGAACCTGAGCCATCAGAATTAATTAAAAACTTACAGAATTCACTTTTAAAATTAGATCCAGACTGCAATGATGTGAACCTTTATAAGCTGGGTTTTATACCACATCTGAGTGTAGGTCAAATCTTCGGCAAAACACAATTATTATCTTTAATCGAAGAATTAAATCAAAAATGGGTGGAATTAAGTTTTTTATTAGAGCAAATAACCTTTATCGCGCGTGAAACACATAAGAATTCAAAATTTGAAGTCAAAAAATATATTTATTTAGGGGAGGCTATTTAATAGAATTAAAAAAAAATACTTGAGTATTTTTAGACGAATACCTAAAACTAATGAACACTGAATAAAGTGATCATTATAGAACGGATAAATAGTATTATCTTTGGGAGTATGGCACTTTTAGTTCATTGGATACTTATGGTATAGAGAAAATTGAAGATATAGAAGATGTAATAGAGAAAGATAATAATTATTAATTTCTCTGTTTTAAGAAAATTATAGATTTCTTAAATTCA
>RDOE01000171.1 GCA_011364975.1 Promethearchaeota archaeon
TTCATTAAATAATGAATTGCAAGTCCGGGACCCCCAAGAAAATATTTAACCAATTGTGCTGTTTTATTAATCTCTTTGAAATTTTCATGCTCTAAATCCACTAATAAGATCTTATTATCTATTCTCATAACAAGTTTTAATAGCTCCCTTTAATGCTTTATATAGTAGGTAATTGAATTTTATTAATTATTAAGTTTTAATTTTTTTCTAATTATTTAGGCTTAACTTTAATTATTGCCTAGCTTTTTTAATTACTCTTCTATCCCGAAAAGGAGTTCTAGAATATAGAATGGTAGTATTTTTTTTCCTTAATTCTTCTAATAATGCATCTTCAGTAATATCATTTAAATTCAATAAAGTCCAACCATGCACCCCACCACTTGCTAAACCATCTGGTGAATGCATATCTGTTCCTGTAATCATTCCAATCGCTCCTTTATGTAGATTGCAAAAATCATATGACTCTTTATCAAACACGTTTTCAGGTTTGCAATCATCATTTACAATTTCAACATAATCAACCCCCCACTCCAACAATTTTTCACGAGTTGGGTGGTTCCTATACTTTTCCTCATATAAACTCCATGGAATATGATTGCATACAACAATTCCCCCCTGATCATGAATTTTATTTATCGTTTTAACTATCTTATCATCATTAGGTTTATAAGGAATTCTTTCATTCCATTTTGAGATGCCAAGGAAATTGAAATGAAATCTAATAGTGGTATATTCAATTCCACTTAAGATGAGAATTCCTTTTTCTGAATATTCTTTCTTAATTTTTTCAACTTTCTCTAAATGCCGCATATTGTTATGATCTGTAATAGCTAATGCAGTATAGCCCATAGCAATATGCCATTCCACATTTTGTTTAATTGTTAGAAAACCGTCACTATAGATTGTGTGCGAATGTTGATCAAAAACAAGGTTATATTTAGAAGCATCATAACCGGGAGGAATAATTGGGATAACCCCTTTCCAAGTATCATCAGAATACTTATGAAAAATAGATTTCATATTATAACACTTTCTCTTTCCTTTTAACCATTTCCTTGATAAAAAAAGTAGCTACGATATCTGCGTATGTTCCAGCTCCAAATCCTGCATCATAACCTAATTCCTTAGCTAATTCATTTGAAATCCTGGGTCCTCCACAGATTAAAATAATTTTATCACGTATTCCTTCTGCTTCAAGAAGTTCTACTAGGTTGGTAAGATTTTTTACATGAATATCTTTTTGAGTTACAGTTTGTGATACCAACAATACATCTGCTTTCAACTTAATTGCTTTTTTAACAAATTCTTCGTTAGTAACTTGACTGCCGAGATTATAGGCATCAATCATTTCAAATCTTTCAAGACCGTAATGACCTGCAAAGCCTTTCATATTCATTATAGCATCAATACCTACAGTATGAGCATCTGTACCTGTTGTGGCTCCTATTACGACAATTTTTTTTCCTATTTGTTCTTTAATAAATTCGTTTATGGCTTTGAAGCTCATAACTTCCAGCTCTAGAGCTTCGACCTTAAGCGAAGTATAATCAACTGTGTGTTTGAGAATCCCATAAGCAATAAAAAAAGTAAACCCTTCATCTAAAGCTAAATGATATACAATATCAGGATCCTCTACTCCCATTCTTTCAATAAGCATTTTAGCAGCTATAATTGCTTTCTCTCCATCTTTAACCGGAAGAGTAAAACTGATTTGGATTTTACCATCATTTATTGTATCCCCATATGGTCTGAGTTTTGTTAAGTCCAAAGTTTTATCAAAATCCTTTTTTTCCGTTGAGTATAATCCTCCACCCATTTCATATTCCTCCTATAAACAATTCTTTTTTCATTAAATCAATAAATGGGTTAAAATAATCTGCTGATTTTTTTATCACTCCATCCAGACCTTTTCCTCCATCTATAGATCGTCTTATTCCTGCGAAGATTCCTTTTTCAATAGTCTTAAACAATCCTTCTTTTTCAATTTTTTGAAGTAATGTATAAGCTTGTTTTAAAACTTCATTAGCTCTCTTCTGGATAATTCCATCTTCTTTAAAGCTTATTTCTTCACCCAGAGACTCCATATTATTATAAATATATCGAGCATTTTCAATAGATAAAGCCCTATCTGACATAAAAGGGGTATGTATTGCCTCAGTGAGCATACCTAATAGATGAATTCGTTGATTAGTTAAGATAGTAATGATATTAAAAAGCGCGTCTTGTACATGTCCTTTAAATATATTGCCAGTCATAAATTTAGTTGGAGGCATGTACTTTAAAGGGGCATTAGGAAAGATCTCACGTGCCATTTGGGCTTGAGCAAGCTCAAATAAAAACCCATTCTTCAAATCAGGATCCATTTCAAAAGCATGTCCTAAACCCATTTGTTCCTCTTTCAATCCTGCGATTAGAGCTAGCTGTTCATTAATGAATTGAGATGCCATTACGGTATGGGCAGCTTCATAAGCATCATCAGTCGTTAAATAGTTGTCTTCCCCGGTATTGATAATGACTCCTGCATAGGCATTTATCATTCGAGAAAAATATTGATCAATTATGGTTCTTTTCATATTTATATCTCTAAATAGGATTCCATATAGTGCATCATTAAGCATGACATCTAAACGTTCAAATGCACCCATAGCGGCAATCTCAGGCATGCATAATCCAGAACAATAGTTTGTTAGCCGTACATATCTTCCTAATTCCTTACCTACTTGATCCAATGCAGTTCTCATAAGCTTAAAGTTCTCTTGGGTGGCATAGGTACCCCCATATCCTTCTGTTGTAGCGCCATAAGGCACATAATCCAAGAGACTCTGTCCTGTCGATCTTATTACAGCAATAATATCAGCTCCTTGTCTTGCTGCTGCTTTTGCTTGAATTATATCTTCATAGATATTTCCTGTTGCAACGATTACATAAATAAGAGGTCCTTTTTTATCACCATATTCTTTTAGAAAATTATTTCTTATTTCTTTATTTTTAGCTATTTCTTTAAGATTTTCCGAAGCTAGCTCATAAATAACCTCTTTGATTCTGGAGAGTTCATGCATAGGTATTTTACTCAAATCTAGCTGATCTATCGCGACTTTTTCTGCAACTTCTTGAGGTGAAAAATTGGTCGCAACAATTGCATTCCCTAAATATAAAGCGATTCCTTTTCCTAATAGATTATTCTCTTTTATATGTTCTATAATAACATTTGGTAGAGGGGCTCCAAATTCATCAATTCCATCGATACCTAACAATCTACATACTGTCCTTTCGATTGATGTAGTAGTGT
This sequence comes from Promethearchaeota archaeon, assembly GCA_011364975.1. Lineage (GTDB taxonomy): Archaea > Asgardarchaeota > Lokiarchaeia > Sigyniarchaeales > SOKP01 > SOKP01. The sequence continues at coordinate 3,290 of RDOE01000171.1, forward strand.
GTTTATCTATAAAGTTTTGAGTTTCCTCTGCAATCTTTTTTGCTGATTCCCTAGCCTTATTTATTAAGGATAGATCTAAATTCAGTTTACTTTCAATTTTCATATTTTAATCACATGGTCCCAAATTGTAAATTGGTAAGTTGATTTTTTCTTTTAATAAGCTTAAAAATTCAAGCTTGTTAAATTCAAAACCCAAAGGAGAAGTTGGATTAATTGTTATAGCAATGACTTTAATTGGATTTAAAACTTTTATACATCCTCCCTTTTTTTCAAAATTGTTTAATGTTTGTTTACTAATAAATAACTTTGTTGCATCTTCTGCTAAAATTGTAATTCTTTTATACTTTTTTAAGGGTTTAAAGAGGGCTTTTAATAAATTATCAGTGACGGCGCTTTTAATTATAATATATTCTGTATCTGGTAATATATGTTTTATAACATCGCTAGATGAATCTAGAGCAGTGAAAATATTAAGTTTTTTTATACTTTTATCCTTATTAATAATTCCAATTTTAGCATTTTTCCACATATTTTGAACTAAATCTATGATTGTTTCATCACTTTCAGCTTCGGTTGTTAATAATCTAATTGTATGTTTAGTAAGATCAATTACATAATTCATATCTTTATCAAGAGACGCTCCAGTAGAAACGATCGTAGCATCAGAAATTAGAGGAGTAGCAAATGACTTTCTATCGAATGCACCATCTATTAAAACAAGATCACATCTAAGATGCAGTAATTCTTCACAAATTTTTGATAACTGGCTATTAATTGAAGGACCTGCTAACTCAATATATCCATTTTGGTTAGATTTTAAAATTAAGATTTCACCTAGTGGCGTTTGAAATCCAGTAGCTTTTATTAACTCCATTTCAATACCACTAGCTTTAAAACTATGTTCGGCGGTAGCAATGTAAGTTCCAACATTAATAAAGATACGAGGTTTAGGTAATTGAGTAATCACATCATACGGTTCTCCGTCTCGCCCAATTGACGTAAGACCAATTTTATAGTAACCCTCTGCATTTCTTATTAAATGATTTAAAGTAGTGGTTTTGCTAACATTTTTAGCAAGTCCAATTATAGACACTACCTTATATTTTTTTAACTCAGTTAATATCTCTTTTACTTCATCCATTTTTTCATCTTATTTAATGTTACTCAATATCGTCAATTACATTGGGTTGTATTTGATGAAACAAAATTCAAATTTTATAATTAAATAGAGAAGTGAATAATGTAAAAAAAAATTTTATTTATAATTGTTAAAAAAAGATTGCACTATTTAGCTTATTCTAATCTTAGAAATTTTTTAACCCATGTTGGTGGAACAAAACCAAGATAGATG
>RDOE01000017.1 GCA_011364975.1 Promethearchaeota archaeon
ATCGCTAAAATAATCCTCGTCAGTTTCTTCTCCCTCGTCATCCATAACCTTGTTTGCTTCACTCATGACCTTTCAGTTTAAATATTATATAGCTTGTATTAAATAACACAAAAGAAATATATAAAGATTCCACAGATTAATAGCGCTGAAAAAAAAATCTACCGACTATTTCTACTTGGTATTCTCTCTCTTGTAACAATTCTTATAAAAGCAAAAAACTAAAGAAATCCTAAAATCAAATCTAAATTTTTAATATGCTTTTTCAAAGGAATTTTCATTGAAATCAGACTTTGAATTTACCTTCCCATAAATTTTAGTGGAATAAAAAAAATACTTAAAATTAGTCCCATAAATTTGAAGGTTCAAGTATATTTGGATAATAAGGTCTTAAAAATATTTATTCATCTAATTAAGTGCATTATTAAATCATATTTTAACTTAAAGGATTAAAAGTCTATAATAAACATTATACGAATTATTGGTATATAATAAAAATTATTCATGGAAATCAGATTTTGAATTTACATTTCCCTAAAACTGAACTGTAAATTAAAAAATTTAAAGAATTAGATCATCGTATAAATAATAATTTAGCTAAAATCTTTTAATCTGAGTTTGAGTTCTCTATTTATACTCATATAACAATAATAGAAAGTCAACAGACGCTTGAAAGAATAAGAAAAGAGAGAAACCTACTTAAGTCCAATATGAAATACCAATTCATGGGTAATGTTGAAACTATTAATGAAAAAATAAATGAAGTTGAAGAATTAGGAGTAAAAAAAATGGTTGTAATTGTAGAAAGTCCCGAAAGCGAGGATCCTCTAAAAATTTTTAAAAATGAAATAATGTAATACCCCACAATAAAGAAATACCGGTTATTATGAATAATTTTATTTTCTCATACCTTAATATGTATTTTATTTGGAAATAATTAATAGAATATAAATATTAAGCCCAATTTGGGATATATATAATACACTAAAGAACATTTCTGTTGTGAAATCATGCCTTTAATAATGAAACTTGGTTATCTGCTTTTTCCTTTTATTAGATTAGGTAACATAATTAAAAGAACTGTATCCGTATACCTTAAACGTTTTTATGCGTTGAAACCATCCAATACTACCTTTAAGCTTGGTTCGTGGAATAATGATACTCTCGTCCAAACTAAATATGGTTTAGTATCTGGTTTTTCAGATAAAGCATCTTGGTGTTGGAAGGGAATTCCATATGCAAATCCTCCAATTGGTCCCCTTCGTTGGAAAGCACCACTTGATCCCATTCCTTGGATCGGAACACGCAAAGCAAGGAAATTTAGCAATTCTGCAGCCCAAATTATGCCTATATTAGGCCCAATTGGTTCAGAGGATTGTCTTTATCTCAATATTTGGCGTCCTAAAACTTCAGAGACAAAATTACCGGTTTATCTATATATCCATGGGGGAGGGAATTCAATTGGGAGTTCCGCGGATATTACATATTACGGTAATGCGGTAGCGGAGAAATCTAATATGTTATATGTCTCAGTTAATTACCGTCTTGGAGCAATGGGTTGGTTTATACATCCAGCAGTAATAGATAATGGCTCACCTAAAGATAAAAGTGGGAATTTTGGTACTCTTGATCTGATAAAAGCCTTGGAATGGGTACAAGACAATATTGAAGCATTTGGAGGTAATCCTAATAATGTTACAATCGCGGGTGAATCTGGCGGTGCTTTTAACGTTCTTTCACTCCTTATATCTCCTCCAGCAAAAGGACTCTTCCATCGTGCTATCGCTGAAAGTGGATTATCCTTTATTTCGAGTACTAGAACTGCAGAAGTTCAAAGTATCAATCTTCTAACAAATCTTTTAATTAAAGATCATAAAGCTAAGGACAAAGAAGGAGCAGAACAAATTATCAACAAAATGTCGAAAGCCCAGATTAATGATTATCTTCGTTCAAAATCTGCGTTTAAAATAATAAAAAATATCCCTACTATAGACTTTGGAATGACTGAATGGCGAACTATTTTCACTGATGGTACTGTAATACCAAAAGAAGGCTTTGCTGTATTTTCAACTGGAGAGTGGGCAAATAAGGTACCTTTAATTATAGGTTGTACTAAAGACGAATTAAAGCTCTTTGGTAAATTTAGAAAGGATCCTCCCCGAGGTACAAGAAAATATGACTTACTTTGGGGTTATCGTTCTCTACTTTGGCGTGTGAGTGGTCTTGATTCCTTGGTATGTAAGATGACTTCAAATACTAATATACCCATTTACGCGTACCGATTTGATTGGGGCACTCTAGATAATGATGGTGTGAGTGTTCTCCCAAAAACCTTGGGTCGAGACTTGGGTGCTCACCACGCATCAGAGATCCCTTTCTTCTTAGGGATGGGTATGGGTTCTATATCTATGATGATAGGAAAAACCCATAATAAAAATAATCGACTTGGTCGGGAAAAGTTAACAGACTTATGTATGAAGTATCTCGCTAATTTTGCACGAACAGGAAATCCAAATGGAGAAAATCTACCTCATTGGCCTCCTTGGGAACGTACTGAAGGGAAAAACAAGATTATTATCCTTGATGCGGGTTTTAATGATTTAAGGATTTCGTATTTAAAGGATATAGTCTCTATTCAAAGTGTCCTTGATCTCATCAATTCTGAGCTGAAAGAACCTGAACTAGGAAATATACTGTCAATTCTCGATGATATTATACCCTTTGGAGTTAATGAACTTAATCCAGAGATATTTAGAGAAAGAAAGTAGGAAAAAAAAAGAGATTTTCTTTAATCTTATATTACTTTTAGGGTTTTCATTTTTATTTTATTACTTTTTTACTTAAAATGTTCCATACTTCAGGTCCGGCTGGCTTCCCAAAAATAGTAAATGGGCCTATTGCTTTAGCACTCGGTATTTTAAAAGGATGTACGCCATGAGTCCTCTCTATTTTTTTACCAGCAAGAAATAAATTGTTAACAACAAGCTCCATTTTACTTTCTGGTATTGAGAAAATCATTTCATGATCTTGTACCCCTGCTATGACGCGATCACCCATTCCAGGTGAAACTACCTGACATTCATTAGTAAGATATGTTCGAATTATACCTTCTTTACAAGATGCCTCCATCCCATTAAATCTACTTGTTATACAATCTCCATCGTAAGTAGCTGCTAAAATTAGATGCGATAAAATTAAGGGTGTAACATATATCATCACTAAATGAGGTTTAACAATGGTTTGATGTAATGGAGAGATAACAAGTCCTTTAATTTGACCATAAGATAATTTCGCATCAGATTCGCGTGATTTTTTTTCCAAACTCGCATTTCTTTTATAAGCGGCTTTCTTCTCCCAAGCTTTGTATAAATCTTCGGTATCTGTTATTTGCTCTAATCCAAAATAACCTATACTTATTGGTTTGCAGCCAATATCGTTTTTTGTTAGATAAAATGAAAAACCACTTCTACTACACCATGTATATATTAAACATGCAGCAACTTCGGAACCAAACATATCTAATGGTTTTATTGCGTTTGATGGGACTTCTTCGTCTGGTGCAATCAACTTCACAGCTACGGGGTATGTGATAAGCTTCAACTGATTTATCAACGTATTTCCAATTTCTTTATAATGTTCTAAATCTGTCATATTTTACATTACTTCATTATTTAGTTAGTTTTAATTTTGAATATTACTATTAAATTAATTGACTTAAATAAAATACTTTTATGAGAGTTTTGTAAAAGTTAAAATGAACCTCGAAAAGTGATCGAGACTTAAGTACTCAATAAAATGGTTTAATAGAATTTTCACAATATTAGACTCTGAACCTACCATTCAAACTTTTTTATTAATGAATAAGTACTACTAAAACATCAAAAATATAAACTTAAAATGACTTGTTTATGATTAATAATTTCATTAAAAAAGTAGTGGGTATTAAGGAATATTAATTATTAATATAAGAAATTAAAAATGTAAAGGTAATGTTATGACAGAAGAAGATCCTGTAGAGGAGATTGAAGAAGAAAAAGAAGTTAAACCGCGAGAAAAAGCTCGCTCAACTCCAAAGAAAAAGAAAGCTGCTCCAAAGGCAAAAAAGGGAATCCCAGAAGCTCCCGCAGTACCAGAAAAATTGGTACATAAAAAAATAAAGGTTAATTTCTGGCGAACACGTCTACATGACGAAGAATTAGGCGTTCATCAGCAATTAAAATACCAAGCAAAAACTAGATGGTTTAGTAGAAACTTCGATATCGAAGGTATCATTGAAATCGATGATAAAAAGAATAGCATCATTGCTTTTAATAAAGACCAATGGGAAGAAAGTCCATTAGAAGAAAAACGATTGGTTTGTCGTTTCTTTACGGTAATGGAGGAGTCTATGGAAGCAATGCCTAAAGGTGGTAATTTTAAAGGGGGTGTAGAATTAAGTGTAGCACATTCATTAATTCAGAGTTATGAAATTAAACATACAGCCCCTGTATTCTTCTTTCAAATCCCTGGAAATATTAACTTAGTTAAATTGGTTAGAGGATGGAGATTAATTGGGTCTCGATGGTCGTTCCCACTTTTACCTGAGCAAAAAGAAGATGAATTTCAAATGGTGGTTGCTAAAGGTGTGGTTGGACCTGGGAGAAACTATAAAATCCATATTGGTAAAAAATTAATTGCGCGAATAGACGGGCATCCTATTCAAAAAGAATTTATCATTGAAATTTATGATGAAGACTACGCTAAAGATAAGACTTTTGAACGATATATGATTTTATTCGGCTGTGCATGTAATTTCATGGATGGTGCCATGAAATTAATAAAAAGGCTTTATAAGAAAATGAAAAGTACTGGATCATCCACATACAAGCCACCAAAGCAAGAATTAGATCTTTTCCGTAATCCAAGAATGATGAGACGGTAATTAATCCATCCTTAATTAGGTAAAAATCTTTCTATTTTCTTTTTTATTTCTAAAAGTATGAAATTAATAACTTTAATTATATTATTACTTCTTTCCATTCCTTATTAGTTAATTTAAGAAGATTAATTTCTTGATTATTTGATGAATTTCTGATTTTTTCATTATTAAGATTGATTTCATTGTTAACAAATTCTTTAATTGCATTAATATCAATCTCTTTTTTTTCAATCAATTTAAGGAGCTTTTCGTTAATCGAATTTCGTATAAGATAAAGATCATAAGCTTCTTTTGATAAATTAGCGATCAAATTTGGATGATACATCGCCTTAAATTTGAATATTTTTTCCTCAATCTTAATTATTTTTAGGCGGTTATCTAAATCCTTTGAGTCCATAATCGAAAAAATTTCTCTTAAATTAGTCTTGTTTAAGTATATTTATTAAAAGAAACAAAAATTATAAAAAAAAATCTATTAAATTAACTTTTATTAGCTTAACATTTTCTTTTTCCAAGCAGTATAACCTTTAGTTTCTTTTCCCCGATAGATTGCTCGTTTCCCAGTCTGTTTTTCATAAACTGCTTGTAATGTTTCCTCGTCAGCACCCATTAATTCTTCTTTCTTAATCTCCTCTTCAATCTCATATTCTTCTTCAATTCTTTTCACGCGTTTTAATACAGAGAAGACACCCTTATTCCATAAGACAAATCCTAAATAGACTAACAGAATTATTATAAACATCAAAACACCTACTAATAAAACCCATTCACCTGGACCAAAGGTAGTAATTATAAACATCCAGAGATCTGCTACTAGTTGCCAAAAGACTTGAGGCATAATTACAAAAACCAATGCGATTAAGAAGATGTAAATACTAATAAGCGTAACAGCAATTAAAAGTCTCAGTGTGGAATAATCTTCATATTTTTTAGCTAAAAGACGATCTTTAAACAATCTTCTGCACAATTTAAGAATACCGCCTCGAAAGAGGGTATAAAATAATACTAGAAGAAAGAGGTGTACTACAACGATACCAACAATGATTAGCGTGACAATTCCAGGACCTAAAGCTACAATAGCATCCCATCTTCCAGTTCTTATTAACCATCCTATGATTGTTAACCAGATTCCTAAGATAGTAATAACTGAGGCTAGAATGATGGAATAGTATATGGTTTTTGCTATACGAAGATCCCAAGTACTTTAAGCTATTGGAGCGAACTGCTCTAGGTTTTAACTATACTCATCCAAGGGATCTGGTTCTCTAGTCGGTGCTTTCCTTGCTCTTCGTGGTGACATGTTAATATCCTCTACTAATTTTTAATATTTAATATTAGAATTTCAAATAACTATTACTTTATTATTAGTTTGAGTTTATTTGAATATTTTTGATATTTAAATATTAGGTGATTGATAAATATTTAAAAAATGAAATGATTAAGGTGTTTTTAATACTGTGTGGCAGAAAGGGCATTTTTTCGTACCAGGTTTAATGTCCTCACCGCAATATGGACAAAAAGTATGTTCTGGTTTAACCTCATCTTCTTCCTCTTCACCATCTTTTCGTTCAAATTCCTTTTTGGCAGGAAGCTTCTTTCCAGCCTTTCTAAGCACTTTTTCTTTAGGAGTTGATGGTATCTCTTCCTCTTCTTCTGACTCAAAAGGTTCATTAGAAAATTGAACCTTTGATACACAGGTTGGGCAGTAATCTTTTTTTCGATTCATAATGTAAAATGCATAAAAGATTGCGGCAATTCCGACGGTAGCGATGATTAATATAACCCATACTACTTTTTGAAATGTTTCTAATGGTTTTCGTACAGTATATTCAACTTGTTTTTTACATATATTACAATATGCGTATTTTGTCATTATTTTACACTGAATGAAGAAGCGTTATTAAATTTAATAATAGATGATTCTATTTAAAATAATTTTTGCATTTTATCTTCTAAATTTTTTACTTTTAATTTATTATACTAAATATAGTCTTTTTAATTGTAATATGAAGCGAAGATCATTTTATATTGAGACCTATGGATGTACTTCTAATAAGGCAGACTCACTTGTAATCTCTAAGATTTTAAAAGATAATGGCTACTATGAGGTTAATTTTGAAGAAGCTGAGTTTATAATCATCAATACTTGCGCTGTTAAACAACAAACTGAAAATAAAATCAAATCACGTCTTAAACAGCTCTATAGTCGATATAAAAATAACAATAATAAGCACTTCATTATAGCTGGGTGCTTACCTCATATAGATTCAAATTATATTGATGTTGTAAAGAATCTAATACCCAATTTTTCAGCAATACTTGATCTTGATAACTTTAATGAGCTTCCAGCTATTCTTGATAAGATTTCAACGGGAAATAGAAACCTAATTATTCACAAAGAGCATAAAGTAGATAAATCTGAATATTTAATTGATTATCCTAAGGGAAAAATAACCGGAATTCTGCCCATATCGGAAGGATGTTTAGGATCATGTACTTATTGCTGTGTAAAAAATGCTAGAGGAAATCTAAATTGCTATGATCCAGAGAATATTGTAAAAAACGCTGAATTTCAATTAAAGCAAGGAATTAAACAACTATATTTAACTTCACAGGATTGTAGCACTTATGAATATAAATCAACGAAATTAGTTGATTTAATAACATCGATCACAAATTTTAATTATGAATTTTTTTTAAGAATGGGAATGCTCAATCCCAGTTTCTTAATTGAGAATTATAATCAACTCTCATTCATTTATACTTTAAAAAAAGTTTATCAATTTCTGCATATACCCCTTCAATCGGGGAGTGACACTGTTCTTAAAAAAATGAATCGTCATTATAAAATTTCAGACATAAAAGAAAGTCTTACTACTTTAAGAACCAAATTCCCGTATTTATCTATCTCTACAGATATAATCTGTGGATTTCCGGAAGAAACTGAAAACAACTTTCAGGAAACGATTGATTTAATAACATGGTTAAAGCCAGAGATTTTAAATATATCTAAATTCACCATTCGACCTGGAACAAAAGCGCGAAATATGGACCAAGTTGAGAGTCGTGAGATTAAGGAACGCTCTATTAGGCTTTCTAAAATATTTCGAGCATCTTTAATAAATATAAATGAGAAATGGAATAATTGGGAAGGTAAAGTTCTAATCTTACATAAAGGAAGTAAAGTGAATCAAGCTTTTGGTAGAAATTTTGCTTATAAAAACATTTTTGTTGAAAATTTCAAAGGGAATTATGGATCATTTATTGATGCTCGAGTAAATAAGGTAGATGGATTTAATTTATACGCAGAACAAATCTAATTTCGATAAAATCTAAAGTTGGTTACTTTCTAAATTCAAATAATACTGTATTTTTCTCCTGATGTTTATTAGAAATTTTTAAAAACGCATTATTAAATAGTTCCAAGACTTCATCTTCAGAAATTCCATGCGGCTTTTTACAGTATTCTATCAGCAAGACTCTCCCGTTTTGTTTTAGAGTGGAGGCAAATTTCTCAATAATTTCTTTACGATCCTCAGGGGAAATATGATGGATTACCCAACTCGAGATAATAACATCAAAACTATTTGGTTGTATTTTTAAATCTCGAATATCTCCTAATAAATATTCTACATTATCGTAGTTTTTGAGCTTTTTATGTGCTTTATTAAGAAAGGCAGATGACGTATCCAAACAAGTTAATTGACCATTATCCCTTAGATATTTAATTACTTTTTTAGCTAAAACTCCCGCACCACTCCCAAAATCTAAAATGGATTCATCACCATTTAATTCAAGAACTTTTAATAGCTTTTTATAAAATTTTCTACCATAAAAAGGACACAACAGTGAATAATACCATGCAAACAATTTTGACGGATTTTTAAAATTAAACGACATAGTTTATCAGATCTAAATTTTGAATTATTCTTTAATATCTACTTTGATGTGTTTATAACTTAAAATATTCTAAAGCTTTCTTCGCTACAATATTGCCCCATTCCTGCACAAAATGGCCTGCTTCTTTAAGTCTTAAGGGCTTAGAGCATCTAGGAATAAAACTTCTTAAAATCTTCATTATTGGAGGCCCTAATACTGGATCTTGCATACCAATTGCCATAAATGCGTCACCAGACCATTCATTTTTAAACCAGTCTCTTGCTTTTCTTGAAATATCTGCACCGGGAGCATTAAGTTCCGTAGGTACTAAGTTTGGAAATCTTCTTATACCTGCTTTAAAAGTAACGTCCGGAAATGGCGCATCATAAACTTTTACTTCTTCTTTAGTAAGATTAGGAATAGCACGTATCATTAGCTTCCCCACATCCATGTCTGGTGTTCTATTTACCCAGTCACGAAATGATTTAAAACCCTGTGAAATTTCATAATCTCCTGTTCCTAAGGCAGTATTCATAAGAATCAATCGAGAGAATCGATTAGGCATCTCCATTGGCAATGTCAATCCTAGTAATCCTCCCCAATCCTGACATACTAATATGATATTCGAACTATCAATATAATTAAGAAATGAAATGAGGGAGTTTCGATGAAATTCGAAGGTATAAACTTCGTCTTTTATTGGTTTATCTGAGCGACCAAATCCAAAAAAGTCCGGAGCAATTACTCTATAACCCGCTTCTAAGAAAATGGGTATCATTTTACGATATAAATAACTCCAAGTTGGCTGTCCGTGTAAACATAAAAATGTACATTCTGCCTTTTTAGGACCCTCATCGATATAATGTAATCGTAAATTTTCAAATCCTCTTAGATTCTCAATATAGTGTGGGGAATATGGAAAATCTATTAAATTATTGAATCGTTCATCAGGTGTTCTTACCATTTCTATCATAATGCGTAATAACCAAATTCATTCACTAATAATATTTGAGATCTTCTTATGAGCATTAAAAAAAATTAAGAACTAGATAAAAAATACTATTTTTATTTAAGACTATATTTTTCTAATAACGCGTTAAGCCGTGAACGATGGAACTTTAAACCCAACTCATCAGAAGTAAAACCAAATGCTAAAGCCATTAATTCAGTTAAATATAAAATTGGTACATTGAACTCAGTTCCTCCTTGTGTGCTTGCTTTTTTTTGATTAGTATCCATTTGTTGAAAGCAAGCTGGACAAATTACTACAAATGCTTCAGCACCTGCTTTTAAACCACTGTTGAATTTATTAGATAAAATCATCATTGAAGGTTCTTCCTCAGCATTACCCACTCCAGAGCCACAACAAAGCATTTCTTCTTCATAATCTACAGGTGTAGCTCCGGTAGCTGCAACTAATTCTCTTAATTTAACAGGTTTCATAGGATCATCCGTTTGCATAACCTCGGAAGGTCGATTATAATGACATCCCGTATGACACGCCACTTTGAGACCAGATAGATCATGTTTAATATGCTCCTTTATTTTATCCGCACCCAATTCATAAAGTACTTCAACAAAATGTTTAACATTGATAGTTCCTTTGAATTCTCTCTTTAAATCCTTTAATATAAGATTAATTTTGTTTCTTTCATGATCATCATGCTTCAACTCATGATTTACCGCTTTTAATGTTTGAAAACATCCATTACAAAGAGATACTATATCTTTTCCTTCATCCTCCGCAAGTGTTAAATTCCTCGCTCCCATTGCTAACCAGCTAGTATGATCTACTGAATTAAAGCCTACAGGATCTGGACAGCATGCGAATGGTGCTTCAGTGGTTGTTATCCCAAGAGTCTCAAACACTTTTCTTGCTGATGCTTCGATAAAAGGTATTCTGTTTCCAATCGTACAGCCTTGAAACATCTTATATTCTTCAACTTTCGCCATAACCTTTCCTCTTTTATTCTTTATTTATAATTGTATTTAATTTTGTTTGTTTTAATATTTTTTGAACCTCATCTATACTTGGGGGTTCGATTTTAGGAAGGCCCATTTGTTCTCTTCTTCGTTCAATAGCTGGTTGAGGTGGTATTGCTTTTCCATTGTCATAAATTGCCGAAGCTTGAGTGGTATAGTAATCAGGACCTTCATTACGTTTAATTGCCATGTTTTTAAGAACAATAAAAATTTCTGTTAATTCGATTTTTTGGGGGCATACCTCATCGCAAGTATCACACATTGTACACCCCCATAAATTAAAATTATCTTCTACCCCTAGAATATTCCCTTTAAACCCTAGAAATGAATTTAGAATAACATTTCTAGGATTATATCTATTAGGAGCAATATCTGCTACAGGACATACATCTGTGCATCGATTACATTGGTAGCAATATTTTAAGGTATCGTGAATATGAGCATCCATTACTCTTTTTTTTAATTCATAATCAATTAATACCATTTTTTACTCACTCTCCATTTTATCATGATATTTATGGCCAAGAATACTATCGGCTAAAGTAAATCTATTGAATAGTCCTGCGGGATCCTTTATTGCTTTCAATACTTCTTGAGGGTCCTTATCAGCACACAGTGAACCGAGAGTACTAATAAATTTTGGACCTTGATCTTCAATTCCTACTGGTGGACCGTAACAACCTAAACAAGGTGCATTTGCTTTATTTGGACAAATAGTTCCACATCCTGCTTGAGTTACTGGCCCTAAACAAATATATCCTTGTTCTAAAAAGCAAGTGTCCATGGTAGGTAATCCTTCATAATCTCTCTTTAATTCGGTTGGTACTTTATCTGCAACCTCTCTTTCACAATGACTACACACTGTTTTTGAACTGAACTTAAAATTTGGATCATTCTTAAGCAAAAATAACGCATTTCCTATAATTTCATCAATTGCTTGAGTACCAGTAGGTTGAACATCAATAATCAATTTAGGTCCATTTTCCGTTTCTACTTCCTTAACTTTAAAACTATCTGGTTCATAAGCCAATCTCTGAAGTAAATCACCACGGAAATAAAAATTTGTTATATTTGAAACTCCAAGATATAAATCAAGGAAATGTTGTAAGCTTGCACCGGTTTCACTATCAATTTGTTCTAGTTCTGAAATCATTTTCTTTAGTTTTTTCGCTTTTTGGTTAGGCTTACTTGTGGGTCTAAAACATCCGTAGCAAATTTCATTTTGATGAGGGCACATCAACTCACAACCAGCGGCTGTAATCGCGCCATAACATAACGTTCCCTTATCTAAGAAACATCCTTCTTTATATAATTTGCATGAGTCACATACACTTTTAGTTTTGTTTAATGTACTTGGGCCTTCTCCAACTAATGTTAATAAATAGGAAATAGCTGCCACAATATTTTCCGTTGTAGGAGGACAACCAGGTATAAAAACATCAACATCAATAATATTTTTAACATTGATGATGTAATCTTCAAAACCGGGAACATGTTGTGTAGGTTCTTTTGGATTTTCATCAGTTATAGATTCTGTTTCCGTAAATTTCCGCTTAACTAAATCTTCTTTATCAGATAAATTAGCTAATCCCTTAACACTACCATAACAAGCACATGCTCCAATAGCTACAATAATTTTACACTTTTTTCTCATCAATTTAATGTTAGCAGTATCCTGTTTTGTCCTAGCAACGCCTTCCAAAAATCCTACAACTATACTTCCATCTTCTCTTGCCTCTAAAGAATCATGCTTCATATCAATAACTGCTGGCCAATAAACAATATCTAATTCTGGTAAAATTGGAAGTAGACCTAAATGAGCATTCAATAAGCTCTGATGACAACCCCAACACGAACTTAATTGCATAAAAGCGACTGGTACTGGCATTTTAATATTTCCCCTTTCAAAATCTAATTTTCAAATTTATTATAATTATATTTGGTTAAATGCGAACTTTATTAAAAAATTTTTTAAAGAAAAAACAGGGGATATACTCTTTCCAATAGAATTTAAAATTAAATATGTAGAGATAAAATGATTATACCCGTTATAATTAAATTAGACCAGCGAGGATAATAAATAATTCTCCTTACTGTGTTCTATTTTGAAATAAAGTACATAAATCTTAAAAAAATCCATTTAAACTATATAAATTGAATTTAAATCTCGATTTTATATTTTTTCTCTTTCTCCAATAATAATTAAAAAGTATAAGTTTTGCCTTTTTTTGGAAGGATAATTTTTCCATTTAATCCAAAATCCTCGAAAACCTCAGGATGATTAGTATGAACAGGTATAACATTGTCAGCGTCAATTTCTTTAAGAAAATTAATTAAGTCATCAACATTGCAATGGCCTGATGAGTGAATAGTCTCAGTCTTTAATACTCCAAACCGATTAAGCCATGCATTGAGTTTATCTTCTTTTAATAACATTTCTTCGTTAAAAGGGTCTGTCGTTGAATTAATAAATAAAACACTATTTTCTGGTTGATCTAAATCAATTAATTCAGTTGTCATGAAATAATCTAAATAGAGTATAAATTGTTCAGGATTATTTTTAATATCTTTATATGTAATGTAATTTTTAATCTTGAATACTTCTTTATCATAAACCTTATAATCTTTCGATTCAAAAATTCCCCAGCCCTTACGTGGTAAGTATACTTTAAAGTGCTTATCGTGAAAATCTGGTAGATGATAATGTTTGTAAAACTCCTTTATTTCAGCTTCATTCATATTATCTAATCTCATTCGAAAGCTGTCAACTAATTGGAAAATTTTAGGAGTAATTGCAAAAGTCCGATCATTTTCTTTGGCTAAAGAATAGTATAAAAGAAGTCTATCCAGATTTCTAGTCGGGCAATTAACAAGAATTAATCCGGAGTGCTTTCGGATAAGATCTCGAGATCGAATTTCTACATCATCTTCTGATTGATCTTCACTACGATATGAACCGTTTTTAAAGTCTTCAAGAGATGGTACTCTCGTTCCTTCGGTAATAATTGCTATAGGGTTTGCTTCTTTAGCTTTCTGCATAAAATTATTAACCCATTCTTTATGAGCCCCATGCATTCTAAAGTCTCCAGTATATATTATGCTTGTTCCATCATTTGTAATAATATAGGAACATGCTCCAGGTATAGAATGATCCGTTTTGTATTGATTAATTAAGATTTCTCCTTTCGTTGAATTAAATTTGTAAGGTTTTTCCTCGTCCATAATAATAATTTTTCTTTTAATTTCTGAATGGTTATAATCATTTTTGTTAGCTCGTTTATATTGGATTTCCTCTTCACTTGCTTTTTTTTTCTTCTTTGGGACCAATTTAAAGGATTCATAAAAATTCAATATATCAGATAATAACGGATCAGTAGATGCCTTAGAAAGGTAATCTAAAATCGTGTCAGAAATCCAGTTAACATAAATTGGAGTTTCTTTTTTAAGGAATCCAATAAATTTATAATGATCCATATGAGTGTGAGTTAAAAAGAAGGCATCAACAATATTTTGGTTAGAAGGAGTGATATTGTAATGTTTGGAGTTCAAAACATCGGAAAATGGGGTGATTAAATCATTCCGGTATAAATGATTAAGTGGAGGTATAAGATCGAGATATAAATAATCAATAATTCCATTAAACTTGCGAGGATTTAGAAATTCGGAAAAATATTGATTATTATCGCTAAAGGAAAGACCAAAGTCAAATAAAAACTTCTTATCTCCAGCACTTATGAAAATTTTATTTCCCCCAATTTCATTTATTCCGCCAAATATTTCGATGTTCATTTTGCTTTAGAAGATAATCACATTTAAGATGTATAATTAATGAGAGAACTCTTTTTTATTATTTACTATTAATGGAATAGACCTTAAACCGTATTTGAAAGAAGTATTAAATAAAAGATAATAATAAAGATTAAGAAAGTACTTTTATTAATCAAAACTGGTTCCACATTCATTACAAAAATTAGCATGAATTGGTAGAATTTTACCACAATTAGGGCAATATTTATTTTTCAAATTACTGATATGGGGATCGATTTCGGGAACTTCTTGAGCTGGTTCTGAAGTGATTAATCCATCCTCAACTTTTTTCGCTTCTATTTTTGGCGTTTTCTTTATTCCAGATTTACCAACTATCGCAAGAACAGTTCCTGCAAATGCTGCTCCAGAATTGATTGTAAAAAAGTTATAGATTTGATCTAGTATTGCTTGAACTGAGGGATCTAATGAGATTCCAGCAATAGTTATAAACCATACTATAATAAAAATAATAAGACCAATTAACCCAAAACTAGTGGCAATACTAATTATTATTTTGCCTAAACGCCTTAATCCCAGAAGAATTAAAAAAATCCCAACTATGACACTATAACCACCCCAATACGCAATATATTCCATACCTGTTAATATTGTCAACAATAAGGGATGCCATTCAGGGCTTGCCATCAATATTGTTAATTCCACTAACTTTCCATAAAATCCAGCACTTCCAGTAGCAGAACCAATTATCATTAAGATTCCACCGAGAAAAATTATAACTATCCACTTTCTATCTTCCACTATTAATTACCTCACAAACTAGACTTGAATTGATGAAATAAATCGCTTTGTTATTTAATTAAATACCAATTATTTTTTTTGAATATAAAGGATAATTGTTATGAAAATTTTTAAGATTATGGTATGATTCTTTCTGGATGTGTGTAAATATTCATTTTAGCGCCTCTTGCAAAACCAATTAATGTAATACCATAATCTTCCGCTAAACTTATTCCCGTATCAATCGCTGCTGATAATGATGCTACAATCGGAATGTTTGCTCTAATTGCCTTCAATACAGAATCTCCAGTGAGTCTGCCAGTTGTAGCTAAAAATTTATTATGAAAATTCTCCTGCTTTAGTAATATATCACCAATTACTTTATCAATAGCATTGTGTCTCCCAATATCTTCTTTTATAGCTAAAAGACTCCCTTCTTCATTAAAAATTGCTGCTCCATGACAGCCACCAGTAGCTCGAAATAATTCTGTTTCTTTTTGCATTTTTACGATACTATCTAAAATGATTCTAGATTTAATTACTAATTTAAATTCTGAAGATAATTCCTCCTTAGACGCTATTAATGCTTCCTTAATTATAGTTCGCCATGGTGATGGTATTCCACAACTCGTATCGATAACTCTACTCACCGGATTCAATTCAAAATTTTTAAAGAGGTTAAGTTTCGAATCTATAAGGGTAATATCTATTCTTTCTTCTTGCTCTTTTATTAGTATTTCTTTTACTTCTTTGATATTATCAATCAACCCAACAGAATAGATGAAACCCAGAGCTAATTCTTTTAAATCTTTGGGAAGACATACAATATTCACTAAAGGGTTGAGATTGATGAATAGATCGATTGCTTTTTCCACAAGAACTAAATCAGTTTCCTCAAATTTTTTATCTTTTTTAATTCGAGTAATCTTTACTGAGCGTTTATACAATTCAAATCATCTTCTAAACAAAATAAATTTAGTAATAAGCTTATCTTAATAATTAGTTATAAAAATAGATGATAATAAAATAAATAAAATTTTAGACTGCGATATAGATCCTTCCGTTTGTTTCTTTGTTAACCGAATGATCTCCACTATATTCTATAAATTTACCTACAATTTTTTCTCCGTTGGGAAGTTCTACTTCATCCACTTGACCCATTTTCTTATAAGATGGGAGAATTCTTGAAATCTTACCTTTAATTACAATAGTTCCCCATGCCTGATCTGCACCTGTGCATCGATCAACATCACCTTCTACAACTATAGTCCCTCCATGATTATGAATCCCTAAAAAAGCACCCGCGCTACCACAATATAAGGTAGGCCATTTATTCGAAGGTTTTGAGCTTTTTGCCCATAGCATAGATTCATTACCCACTTTACCTTTCACTCGAATTATTCCACTTTTCATTCCTTGCCAAAATCCTCTATAAGCGGATCCTATATAATGTCCTGCGTCGCCATTAATTATAAGTTCACCTCCTTCCATCATAGCACCCGCCCAGTCGTCAGCATTTCCATTTACTGTAATCTTACCCCCTTTCATTTGATTCCCCACATGCATACCAACATCGCTATTAATAATGATTTCTCCTCCAGTCATATTTTCACCAACCCTTTTAACTCGTGAGACATCGCCATCTATGATAATAGTAGTTTCTTTCAAATCTGTTGATTTGCCTGAAACGTCAAAAAAGTCTCCTAATTTAACTAAATCTTTACCATGATAAATCTCTAATTTTTTAATTTCGGCAGCAGTTTTACCTACGAAATTATCAGGTGTTATTGAATCAACTTCTAATGGAAAGCTGGGCTTTTTTTTTAATTTTAATTTTATTTCTGCCATCTCTAATCCCCTAATTTTTGTTTTACTTTTTCGATTAAACGCTCTAAAATCTCTTTATCAGACAAACATTCTCCAGGAGCATCCTTTACCTTTCTTAATCTTATTGGAACTTTATCCATACGATAGGCAGTACCTTCACATTCTATTCCTGCAAATGCAGCAGGCAGTATCACATCCGCAAAGGCTGATGTAGGAGTTTCATGTGGTTCTATCGAAATTAATGGATGTTTAAACATATTTTTTACAGAAGCTGCTGGAAAATTACTTGCTGGATCAGAAGCAACTATTAATGACGCATCAACTTCATCTTTCATCAAAAGATCAACAGAGGAGAATTCTCCTGGATTATATCTTGCATATCCTCTTGAAAAATCAATAGAATAAGCATAGCCTGTATTCCAAGTAAATACTTGGTTAGCTCCTGCAACATTATAATGACCTCGCATAGGACATAAGAGAAACTTAGTATAATCATTCAATTCTCGAACCAAACATATTGCCGTATCAATATTACGATGATGAGCTAACGTTTGAGTTAATCCCATTCCAAAGAAAATTACTCCAAATTTTGCTTCTTTAAGAATTTTAACTAATTCTTGGATTTGTTCTTTAGAAACACCAGAAACTTCTTTTTCATCGATTTCTGTTCCTCTTAATGTTGCTCTTATTGCGTTTAATAGCTCATAATCCTCATTTGGATTAACTTTTATATATAAATCTGCAATTTGAGCCGTATGAGTGTTTCTCGGATCTACAACTATTATAAATCTATCATTTCGGCCATCGGTTCGAAAATATCCTCGTACAAATTCACTGTATCTTCCCAGATGTCTTGGATGAGCATGAACAGGATTACTCCCCCAAAAAATAACTAAATCCGCACGATTCTTATATTCACCTAGAGTAGATAATGGGGCACCTACATCTTGAATTGCTAATAGTGATGGACCATGACATACAGACGCGGTATTATCTAATATAGCTCCTAAGATTTCAGCCAATTCAACACCCCTACTCTGGGCATCACATTCGGTGCTTGAAAAGCCATATAATAATGGTCGTTTTGCTTTAATTAAAATGTCCGCAGCCTTATCTAAGGCTTCATCCCATGAGACTTCCTTATAAGAACCATTATCCTTTATTCTTGGTTTAAGGTACCGATGTGATCCAGGATTAGAAGAAAAAAACTTTTTAGTTCCGATCTGGCAACTATTACGCATTTCTATAACTTTATTTTCTTTAACGTCAATATCAACTTCCAAATCATCGCATAAAGTTCCGCAAAATGGGCAAACTACATCATATAAGGTCTTTATTTTCTTTTCTACCATACTTTTATGCCTCCTTGAGTTGTCTTATTAAATCTAATGCATCTAGCACCTTCCCATTTTTAAGGACTTCTACTTTCGCTTTCATTCCTTTAAAGGTAGGGGTACCAGTTCCCTGAGTTGAGGGATTAACTACTTGATTACTCCATGGCCCCATTGGAATGAATATTATTCCAGGATGAGGCCCCTCTTCTGATATAGTAGAATATACTATTACTTCTCCAAACGCTGTTGAAACTTTTACAGGAGTTCCTGCTAAGCAATCAAGCTTTTTAAAATCATCTTTATCAAAAGCACATATTGCTGCAGCTCGAACATTCTCTTTTGTGGTTTTCCCTCCTTCTAAAGCAACTCCTTGATTAATTGTTCGTCCTGTTAACAAAATTAAGTTTTCTAAACTCATTTTATTTATCCCCCTCTTGACTCCATCTTAAATTTTTTAATCGTTCAATTAAAGGTGGCCAAAAAAGTTCGCTAAACTCTCCTGAATATTTGACATCTTTTATTTTTAATTGTAGTGCTCCTGTAGGACATGCATTATCACATGCACCGCATGCAACACACGCATCTGGGTCAACTACTTCAACATTTTTACTCATTTCCCAACCATGTTCAGGTCTCTTTGCAATAGCAATCGTTCCTGATGGACATACTTCAGCACAAGAACCACATCCTTTTGCACATTGCTCATCAATTATTTTTACTTCTGCTGTTGAGTATTGTTTTACAATTCGTTCAAGACCTTTAACATTTTTTATTTTTTTTGGTTTAAATTCGAGCGTTGGTACAACTTTTTGTGCTACTAAAGGAATATCCTCAAGATTATATACTTCATCATCCTTTTTGAGTGTCAAAGCGCTAAAAGGACACATTATGACACAAGTTCCGCAAAAAACGCACTTTTTTGGATCGTATACTTCAGGAATCATTTCTTGGGTTTCAGGGAACCTTCGAGATGCACCGACTGGTCCACGGGATATAGCTTCCTTAGGACAAACTCGAGAGCATGTTCCACAACCCACACATTTTTCTCGATTAAGTATAAGTTCCAAACTTTCAGTTAAAAATTGAACCTTAACATGTTCCACTTCCGGGGTTATTTCTCTTGTTATTTTTGGAAATGACATTTTTAGACCTCCTCCACACATTCTATTTGGATAGCCCGAGCAGGGCATATTTCAATACAAACTCCACATCCATCACAATTTACTTCTCTTCCTTCTTTATATATTGGATAAGCAACTCCATTCTTCACTAAAAGTACAGCATTTTCTTGGCTAAGATAACTATCTTTCCTTAATTGATTAAAATTTAATGGACAGCTAACCACGCAGTCATTACAGCCAAAACAGCGATTAGTATTAACTTTTAATTTATATATTTGCATACATTATGCCTCCTTTTTGATAGGATTAGGACCTAACTCTTTTAGTTCTTGTACAAATTCTTCTACAATTTCAGTTAATTCGGCACCTTCCGATGCTGAAACATATGTATACTTTACTCTTTTTGGATTAATCCCAAATTGTTTTAAATATTTATGAAGTAAGGGCAATTTTCGCATAGTTTTAAAATTACCTTCAACGTAATGACAATCACCGGGGTGGCAATGAGAAACAAGCACCCCATCTACCCCGTTTTTCAATGCATCCAAAACAAAGGTAGGTTCTATTCTACCACCACACATAACCCTCATAATTCGTAAATTTGCAGGACGTTGCATACGAGACGTACCTGCTTGATCCGCGCCAGCATACGTACACCAATTACAACATATCCCCAAAATATATGGTTTAAATTCACTTTCCGTCATATTTATCCAAATTAAATAGTAATTAGATTAATAACTAGACGTTATTTGTACAATTTAACTAGTAAAATATTGTTATAAACTTAAATTTTAGAAAGTTTAGTGTTATAAAAAATTTAGTATAAGTATTATTAATTATGTAATTTAAGTACTCATGGAAACAGCTTAGTTAACAAATAATTGCTCATAAACTATTATATAAAAACTATAGGTTGGTTTTGAAAAGGACAAATGAAAAAAATAAACCCAAGAAAGTTATACAATTACTTAAACCTAAGTGAATATTTAAGTTTTAAAGCGCTTTAATAAAAATCTAGCAATTTTAAATTGCTATTTCTCATTTTGTTGATTTATTGAAAAAGGTTAAAATTCGGTTATGAAATATATTGAAAACCCATGCTAATAAATCTACAGTGATCCACCAATTTGTTATTTTAATGACTATTTTTATTGATGCCACTGGATACGCTATGATTAGACCTCTATTCTCGTTTTATGTTTTATCATTTAACTTAGGGGCGGTTGCTTTAAGCCTTTTGATGATTATGTTTGCTCTAATGCAGTTCATTTTTTCACCGATTTTAGGTAGATTATCGGATAAATATGGCAGACGTTCACTTCTTCTAATATCCATTTCAATATCGAGCGTGAGTTTTTTATTATTTACGTTAGCGTCTTCATATTGGATGCTTCTATTATCCCGGATGATATCAGGGATGGCTACTGAAATACCTATTGCCCAAGCATATATGGCAGATATAACAACCAGTAAAAATAGAACTTCAGGTTTGGGTAAAGTTAGAGCTGCTTTCTCAGCGGGAGTAATTATAGGACCTTCAATGGGTGGACTTTTAAGTGTTTTTGGTTATTGGAGCACTGGGTTATTAGCAATTCTATTAACATTAATTAATCTTATTTCTGTATATTTTTTCCTTCCTGAACCTAAATTGGAAAAAAAAGAAATTAGTGTGCAAATATCTCAAAAGAATACTTTTACTAAGAATTTGAAAAATGCATTTACAAAACCGTTATTACCCTCCTTACTTCTAATACTTTTTGTTATGATTATGGCTTTCTCCGCAATTCCCGTTCTCATACCTTTAATTGGCATAGAATTTTTCAATTTTAACGAAATTGAACTGGCATTTGTGTTCATGATAATTGGCGGTTTCCAATTTGTAACTCAAGGTTTTCTTATGGGAAAACTATCGCAGAAATTCGGTGAAGGTATTCTTATCATTGTAGGTATAATTTTTGTCATAATCGGTATTTTCTGGATGCCAATTTTCCCAATTTTAATAATTTTTTATATCTTAGTGGCTTTACTTTCAACAGGGGGAGGCCTTGTAAGAACTTCAATTCCTAGTTTGATTTCTAAAATAAGTGGTGAAGATGAACAGGGTGGATTTTTAGGGCTTGCACAATCAGTCGTCAGTTTTGCTTTTATTCCAGGACCGTTACTTGCTGGTTTCTTTTATGATTATATAGATATAGCAGCTCCATTTTTCTTTAGTTCATTATTGCTTTTGGGTTCACTAATCTTAAGTATAAAAGTATATTTTCAAATAAAAAAGCTATAATATTTTATGATATGTTAAGAACCATTTTTGAAATAAATTTTTTTTATAAGTTATTCTTTAGATTCAAGTTGTTTCTTAAGTTCTGATTTTTCGCGTTCTAATTTTTCAATCTGTTTATCTTTTCTCTTTATTTTTAAATCTTGGACTGTAATTCCACGCAGACTCAGTAATCTTTTCAGAAATATAAATGATGCTAAGGTTATTCCTAATAAGTAGAAAATATTTATTGTCCAGAAATACTGAGAAATTGCTACATAGAATGGTAAATTGAAAAATGGTGCTAATAAAGCAATTATCCCAATTATAGAGATCCCGATCAATAATGCAAATCGTTCATAATTTTTCCTTTCTATTCTAAAAAGTACGTATAATCTTAGCCAGTACATTACACAAATGAACGCAATAGGAGTAAAAATGAGCGAACCAATAGCAAGAATAACTAGAAAATTAACCGCAAATTTATTTCTCCATGTACCTAATAAGTCTCGAATAGTCAAATGATCTTGCTTTTCTAATTTTGCATATTCCCCTTTTAGACTATAATACTTCTTTTTTACTTTACGTGCTGCTTTTTTAGCTCCTTTTTTGAATCCTATGAATTTGCTCAATTCTACACTTTTATAAAACGTGTCTTTGAATAAAGGCAATATATATAGATTGACTAATAGCGATAGAAGACCATAAATGTATATCAGAATCTCAACTACTAACCAAAAGCCTTCTTGGGAAAATAGAGTACTCTTGAAAAAACTTGAGAAAATTTGGTAAATTGCATATCCTATAAAGACAAATGGTATAATTATTTCTATTATTACAACGATGTTTGTAGCTTTTTTATCCATCTTTTCACTTGCTTTGTCTAATAATACTAAAAATCCGTTTGCGATACTTAAGATCAACCCAAAACCTGCTAAAAATTTGATGGCATAAAAAAATATCAAGGACGTTATGTTAAGTGTTAGGACTCCAAAAATCATAATTAATAACATAATAACTAAGGAAATTGCCATGCCGATATAATATATAAATTTTAAATTAGTTTCTTTCATGGTAAGCAATAATAAGAGTTTATTTTTAATAATCTTTAGTAACATTTTTCTATTAATATAGTCCCAAACTTGATTTTATAACATGGCAGTAGAGAATTTACAACCATATGGCGCTATCATCTGATTATAAACCATATGTTTAAATAATATTTGAAAAATGATAGATTAATACTATTTTTTTAAAGATTATGAAATACAAAATAAGGAATTCATAATTATGGTTAATGATGTTTTTACATTTCTTGTAGGAGGAAAAGCTGGAGAAGGAGTTAAAAAAGCAGGTTCGGTCGCAGCACATATATTTTCTAGTTTAGGTCGTCATATTTTTCAAATGGATGATTATATGAGCTTGATTAGAGGGGGCCATAACTTTTCAATAGTAAGTACTTCAAAAAGATGGATAAGTAGCCAATATATGAACGCTGATTTGGTCGTAAATTTTGATAAAAGAAGTTGCGATTCTCATGCTAATGACTTGGCAGAAAATGCGATTATGGTATATAATTCTGATGAGCTAGAATCTAAAGAAGGAATTGGTATTCCACTAAGTTCAGAAGCTAAAGAATATCCTATGAAAGAGTTAATGTATGGAGTCGGAGCAGTAGCAATCTTATCTTCAGTAATTGGCTTTAAAAAAGAAGAAATGAATCAAATTATTAAAAATGAATATCCAAGAGGAATAGAGAATAATATTGAATTTGCCGATAAAATATATAATCTGGTTAGGGATAAATGTTGGAATAAATTTCCGTTAGAGAAAGGAGATAAGGAACGAAAAATAATAACTGGGAATGAGTCAATAAGTATGGGCGCTATTACTGCTGGCTTAAATGTATATTATGGTTACCCAATGACACCAGCATCCTCCATCCTACATTTTCTTGCTTCACAAGCAGAGAACTTCGGATTGGCCGTTGTTCATGCTGAAAGTGAATTAGCAGTGATTAATTTAGCAATAGGTGCTTCTTTTACAGGTGCCAAAACGATGGTTGGTACAAGTGGCGGTGGCTTCGCATTGATGACCGAGGGACTTTCATTAGCTGGGATGATTGAAGCTCCTGTCCTTATAATACTTTCCCAAAGACCCGGACCTGCAACAGGACTCCCTACTTACACTGAACAAGGAGAACTTTTATTTACTTTAACAGCAGGGCATGGTGACTTTTTAAGAATTGTAGCTTCACCGGGGACAATTGAAGAAGCATTTTACTTATCTGCTGAAATGTTAGATTTGGTTTGGAAATTTCAGACTCCTGGTATACTCCTTACCGAAAAACATTTGTCAGAATGCAGTATGACTGTTGAGATAGATCCTAACCAGGCTAAATGGGCGCAACCAAGAATGCATACTAAAGGATCCTATAGAAGATACCTCGATACCAAAGATGGTATCTCTCCCATGTTATTCCCTCCTTCAAAGGAGATCATTAAATGGAACAGTCATGAGCACGATTTTGATGGAATTACTACTGAAAATGCTGATATAACCATTAAAATGCATGATAAGCGTAACAAAAAGTTTAATTCGCTTGTATCTTATTTAAAAAAACAAAAGACTGTCAATATCAGGCGGGGGGAGTATTCAACTAACATTTTTACGTATGGTTCATCATACATGAGCGTATTAGAAGCACTTAGCCATAATAATTTAAAACCTACTGTGATTCAACCAATTTATTTGAATCCATTACCCATTTGGGAATTAGAGGAATTTAAGGATCAAGACAATATTGTTGTTGAGCAAAGTGTTTCGGGACAGTTTACATCACTTTTAAAAGAAAAAGCAAAATTAAGAGTAAAAGCTTCGATTAAACAATATGATGGACGCCCATTCGATCCTATTCGATTATCACACAAGATTAAGGAGGTGCTTAAGTAAGTTGGATGAACTTAGAACAAGTGCAGAGGTAACATGGTGTCCAGGATGTGGAAATTTTGCAATTAGAACCGCAGTACAGAATGCAATTCTTGAACTCGAAAAAGATGGATTGAAAAGGGAAGAAATTGTAATTACAACAGGTATTGGATGCCATGCAAAAATATTCGATTATTTAAATTTGAGCGGAATTTATGGCTTACATGGGAGAAATAGCTCAAATGCAGAAGGAATCAAAATAGCTAACCCTAATCTAAAAGTAATAACATTCTCAGGGGATGGAAATGGCTTAGCTGAGGGCTTAGAACACACGTTGTTCGCAGCAAAAAGAAATCAAGATATAACCATGATCCTTCATAACAACAGCGTATATGCTCTCACAACGGGTCAGTATTCTCCTCTAACCGATCCAGGATGGAAAGGACCATCAACGCCAAAAGGTACATTTGAAATACCATTCAATGCTATGTCGTTATTAATTGAAGCAGGTGCAACATTCGTAGCAAGGAGCTATTCTGGTGATATAAAACATTTAACTGAAACATTAATTAAGGCAATTAAGCATAAAGGGTTTTCATTCATTGAAGTATTACAACCTGCTGTTCCATATCACAAATGGGAGGAATATAAAGATAACATTCAAAATCTTGATAAACAACCGGATTCTCACGAAGAAGCAATGATTACTGCCAAAAAAGCCTCCAAATTTACAACGGGAA
The DNA here is from genome assembly GCA_011364975.1 of Promethearchaeota archaeon. Lineage (GTDB taxonomy): Archaea > Asgardarchaeota > Lokiarchaeia > Sigyniarchaeales > SOKP01 > SOKP01. The sequence goes on from RDOE01000017.1 coordinate 25,533, forward strand.
TATTTTATCAAACAGAAAGAGGCTTATTTCATAAAGGTTTATACGGAGATTTTAATCCAATAAAAAACAGCTTATCGCGTGAAAAAAGAATAGAAAAAATCAAGGAATTATTAAAACCCTAATAAAAAAAGTGACTTTATTTTATATCAAATTATTATGGTAAAAAACATCTTATTAGACTATTTTCCTAATCTAAAATAAGAGGTAATATAATAAATTTAGTTTAAATTAATTCTACCGATTGCTCTGAATGGTAAAGCCTTATTATACTCTTCAAAATCATAAATTCGGCGCCCATCAACAAGATTAGGAGTTTTCATAGATTTTTTAAAGTCACTTGGAGTTAATTTCTTAAATTCCTCCCATTCAGTAATCAATAGTGCACATTCAGAATCTTTTAAGGCTTCTTCAATTGTTTCAGCATATTTAACTTTATTGCCTAATTCCAACTTAGCAGTTTTATTAGCTTTTGGGTCATAACCATGAATATTGGTAATTCCCCGTTTTATCAATTCTTTCACAACTCTAATACTAGCTGCTTCTCTCATATCATCTGTACCCGGTTTGAAGGCGAGACCCAGTAACGTAACCTTTTTACCCTTTAAATTACCAGCAAGTTCTTCTGCCATATCAACTATTTTAATCGCTTGGTCGTCATTAATACCTAATACGGCTTTTAACAGTCTTGAATCATAACCATTAGATTTAGCCCAAGCCATTATCGCATTTACATCTTTATGAAAACAAGAACCTCCAAAACCAGCTCCTGCACCGAGAAATCGTGGATTAATTCGATAATCCAAACCAACACCCTTCATCACCTGAATTATATCTACATTTGGTACTAATTGCGCAAAGTTCGCAAATTCGTTCGCATAACTAATTTTAGTAGAAAGAAGACAATTGTTCCCATATTTTACTAATTCAGCACTTTCAAGATTCATTCTAAGAATTGGACACTGTTCCAAATGTTTTCCATAAAAGTATTCATAAAATTCCTGAAGCATAGCGCCACTCTTCTCATCGAATTCTCCAATAACAATTCTATCTGGATGCAAAGTATCTGAAACAGACGATCCTTCAGCTAAAAACTCAGGTTGCATACATAAGCCAAAATCTTTTCCAGCCACTTTTCCTGAGACTTGTTTAATAATTTTTCCAACCAGATTTCTTGTTGTTCCAGGAACCACTGTGGATCGAACAACTACCAAATGATACCTATCTTTCTTCTTTAGAGCTTCTCCTATCTCTCTCGCAGTACTTTCAATGTAACTCAAATCAATGCTTTTGTCTTCTCGCATAGGAGTTCCTTGAGTAATCATGGTTATATCTGTTTCTACTACTGCTTGAATGGGATCTAAAATGCATTGTAAGAGTTCAGGGTTATTATTTTTAATACGAGTCATCATCTCTTTCAAACCCGCTTCGAAAAATGGAGGATTTCCCTCATTTATTAATTTTGCCTTCCTTTCGTTATGAGTTGAAGCAATAACCTTAATATCTTTATCTGCAAAACATGCTGCGCTACATAAACCTATAAATCCTGTACCTAAAATTGAAACACTATGTTTATACATTCTTTACACGTATAGTTCTTAATTTTTAAATCTAATGAGTAATCTATTATGTTATAAGTTTTTGGATGGATTAAAATAAATTTATAATATAATGAAACTTGTATTAAATTTATGGTCTTTCCCAATGTAATTTGGAATTATGGGAAAGGTATGGGTAGAATAATAATTAATTATCCATAACAAATTATAAATTAAGGTAATATGTTAAAATGAAAGATTTAAGAAAGAAATTGGAAATTCCTAAGGAAGCCTTGAAAATAGTCAATGATTTTTTACTTGATGAGAATAATCCATTAATTAATGATCTTTTGAATGTGGTAGATAAATATGGTGGTGTTGATGAGATTAATAAGAAAGCACAAGAGGCAGGTAAAATAGAGAATTTAATCGAAAAGGTTAAGAGTAAAAATCCAGATTATGTTAAGGATCTTGAATGGTTAATTGAAGCTCGTGATAGTCTTTCCTTTATAAATATAACTGATTTTAGGAAGAAAATCCTAGGCGATAAAGCATCTGGAATGAAATTTGACGAGGATTTTGCAGTTACTTTAGAACTTAGTGCTTGTCAATACTTCCCATTTTTAATTGATATTGCCAAAGATGCTCTAGAAAATCACAAATTAGTTCCAGGACGAATTATCAGAGTAAGAAATATGAAAGAACAGGAAAGTGATGGAGATTTACCAGCCATGGCTGCTGCTATGCAAATAATAGGGTCTTCTTGGGTTGAAACATTAGATACTAAGGGTACTGCTCCAGGACCCGATGGTTTACCTGTAAATGTGCATTTAGGAGGTCCAGATACAATTACAGGATATTTTGGGGGTGTAGGTCAACCAAATGATTTTGCATTAAAGTGGATTGATGAATTTTTATATTATTACACTAATTATGGAATTAAACAAGTGCTTAATGTAAATCCTGGTACTGTATTATTAGGATACTTTATTTACAAGTTAGGGATTAATAATGAATTTAAAATTTCAGTATACATGGGAAATGATAATCCTTATTCTTGCTTATGGACTTTATTAACTGCTAAATTATTTGCTCGTGAAGATGGTACTAGTCCTTTAATTGGATTTAATTTATCAAATGCTGTTAATAATAAGACTATTAATATGGCCGCTTATATTAGAAAACCATTTGGATTTGAGGATGTTGTACGATTAGAACATCATATCACTGAAACATGGAAAAGTATCGTACGACAGCCATATGATCGAAGAGATGAGTTGTTAGAATTGGCATCAAATGTCAAGAACATAAGTGCTAAACATGAGGGGGGAAAGGTTGATGTTGAAGAAAAAAGAGAGCATCCTACCGACATACTTGAATATTTTATGCCGAAGGAAGAGTTAAAAAAAGCAGGATTATGGGATTATCTACGTATTAATCATCTAGATCGAAATGATGCAGTTAATTCTACAGCTGAAGCACTCACTAAAAAAGGATTAACCTTTATCGCTGCTAAAAATTTACATCATTACTAATGAAATAACGAGGGATAAATAAAATGAGTAAATTTGATTTTAGACCAAGCGGAGTAATGCCAGCAATGGTTACCCCGTTTAATAAAGATGAGTCGATTAATGAAGAACAATTGAGAAATTTAGTCAATCATTTTATTGAACAAGGAGTAACAGGATTAGTCCCTTGTGGAACAACGGGAGAGTTCGTTAATATGACTTTTGAGGAACGGTTAAAAGTTATTGAAATCGTAGTTGATGAAACTAATGGTAGAGTACCAGTAATAGCTGGTACGGGAGAAACAGGAACAAAATTAGTTATTGATGCTAGTAAAGCCGCAACTGATTTAGGGGCAGATGCTGTTATCATTGTCACGCCTTATTATTTAAAGCCTAAAGCTAAAGGTTTATATGATCATTATTTCACCATAGCTGAGCAAACAGATATCCCAATTGTCCTATATAATATTCCTGTGTGCACTGGAGTGGAATTACCATGGACCGTAGTAGAGGATTTAGTTGATATCGAAAATATAGTTGCAATTAAAGATTCTAGCGGTGATTATAAATATCACTCCGCATTATTAGAAAAGGTTAGCGATAAAATTTCAGTTCTAATAGGATGGGATGAATTAGTATTAGGTTCACTAGCCGGGGGTTCAGCAGGTTGTATTTTAGGCTCTGCAAATGTTATTCCCCACATTTGGTTAGAAATATATAACCATGTTAAGAATAATCGGTTAAAAGAAGCTCAAGCACTTCAAAAAAGCGTTCAAAAACTTGCAAGGATGCTCATTAATTCTGGTGCTTTAGGCGCAAAGGAATGTTTAAATATGATGGGCATTCCTGTAGGAATTACAAGACAACCAATAATTCTTGGAGATGCGCTTTCATATGAATTAAGAGATGAATTTCGAGTAGAATTGGAGAAACTTGGGCTTATAAAAAAGAAGGAGATAAAATTTGAAATTGCGGAAAAGGAACTTACCAGTCGATTTTATGCTGTTGGAGTTACCCCTGAAAAAATTTCTGACTTTGATTTAAAAGTTGGAGAATCTCTTGTTGGGGAACGAGTTGAATTAGCTCATATTGATCTTTTAATCGGAGATAAAAAAGGTCCTGTTGGAGAAGCATATGCTCGGGCTTTAACACACCCCGCAAAAGGAAGGGAAGGTTTGCAAGTTATTCTTGAGCCAAATATGCAAGTGAAACCAGCAACAATTATGATTCCTACTGTAAAGGTAAATTCGTTACGACATGCGAGTTTAACTTATGGTCCTGCTCAAGCGGCAGTTGCTAAAGCAGTAATGCAATGTGTTGAAGATGGAATCATTCCAAAAGAGGCAGTTGAGGATTTAGTGATTATTGTAAATGTTTTTGTACATCCTAGTGCCTCAGCAAGAAAAAGGGTATTTATAAACAACTTTAAAGCTACAAGAAATGCGATTCGTAAAGCAATAGAAGGATTACCCTCTGTAAATGACGCAATTGAAAATCTAGAAAACGCCCGTCATCCATTAAGAAATGATCCTTAAAAATTTAAACAGATTTCTTTTCCTTTGCATATTTTTATGAAAATTGTCATCCAATCTTTTTTATAATTAAATGAAATCCAAAATAGATTAGCAACCCTCCAATTAATAACCAAAAAAACGATAATACTAAGGAATATTCTACAATCAATTGAAATAAAATGATGTATGATATTATATTGACAATTCCAATAACCATTGAGACCAGTCCCAATACTTTATTATATCTTTTTCTTGTGTTGATGTTTTTAAGATAACCTTCTGAAAGCATTAAAAATACGCCATATACTATTATGAATAAGCCCACAAGGGCTAACGGAAATAAAATAAGAAGTCTTATATGATGAATATCAACAAGCCGGGTATCTATTAATGCAATAATGGTTGCTAAAATTGGTATTAATCCATCTATTAAAAGAATTAATCCTTTGGCTTTCATTCCTAATCTTTTTTCGAATATGGAGTATAAACCATAAAATATTGTGAAGAAACTAAAAGCTAACAAAGGAATTGATAATATTATATAAACTGCTTTATCAGTAGTTAAATCAAAAAACATACTCCATATTGTAATACCCGAAATTACCAAAAAAATAAAACCTAAAACAACCAGAAATGGACCCAAGCTCTTTTTATCCATATCAATAACCTCCCTTTAATTAAAAGTACCATATTTTATAAACATTTAATTATGGATTCAATTCCTTAAGTGCTTTATAGATTATTAACTTTCAACCTCTATAGCTTTGCTTATCTAACTGTATTAATCTAAAGATTAATAATCAATAATATGAACTTTAATATGGATTTTCTAGCTATTTAATTTAATAAGATTAAAAAAATATTTGGAGTAAATTCTCATTATGCCGGAAAAAAAAGTAGAGTTAAAGGTCGGAGATAAAGCACCTGACTTTTGTCTCCCAGATAAAGATAATCAAGAAGTATGTCTTAAGGATTTTAAGGGAAAAAATACAATTATATATTTTTACCCCGCCGATAATACGCCTGGTTGCACCACTGAAGCAATAGGCTTTACTGATATATTACCCGAATTCCAAAAACTAGATGCTACGGTGATAGGAGTAAGTCCCGATAGCCCAGAGTCACATGCAAAATTTATTGAAAAGAAGAATTTGAAGGTGACTCTTTTAAGTGATGAGAATAAGGATGTATTAAAAAAATATGGTGCTTGGGGACTAAAAAAATTTAAAGGAAAAACCTATACTGGTGTGATTAGAAGCACCTTTTTGGTAGATTCCGAAGGAAAAATAGCATATATTTGGCCAAAAGTAAGTGTTAAGGGTCATGCTGAAGAAGTAAAGAATAAATTAGCAGAATTCTCAACCTAGCTAATTTTATTAATTTATTTTTCTTTTTTGTATTTTATTATAATTTAAATCAAATTTCATTGAAAAAAAATTTAATTTTAAAGAAGCAATTCAAATAAGAAGAGCTTATCCTTCACTGGATCCTGTAGAAATTGATGATTATTTAATTAATGATTTAGCAGAAACTGTAAATCCTGTACTTTCTGATGTAATGAAATTAGGTGAAAAACAAAGACCTACAAGAAAACAATTAGAAGAATTTATATTTGTAGATCACTACGGAAATAATTTTATTGAAGATTCTATAATAAAAAATAAATAAAAAAAATTAAGCATTCATCTTTTTAAGTACATAAGCAAAGTTTTTACCCAGATTTTTAAATGTTTTAATCCCTTCTTCATCATCAAGTACTTCCCCAGGATTTCTTCCAAATCCCATATTCCAGTATGTACTCCCTACTACAATCATTTCTTTAATTAAGAAGAAATAATTTATACTCGAGAAAACATGATTAGCCCCAGCTCTTCTTACTGCTACAACTGATGCACCAATTTTGTTTTTTAAAAATCTAGAAGTTGCAAAACCTGCTCGTTCTATTAATGCTTTTGTACTTGTTGTTAGATTTGAGAAATATGTAGGAGATCCGATAATTATTCCATCGGCTTCAAGCATTTTCTGAATATATTCATTCATCTTATCCCCTTTCAGAACACATCTTTGATCATTATTTTCAATACATTTGTAGCAAGCTGTACATCCTTGCAATTTCTCCATACCAATCCAAACATAATCGCATTCTATCCCTGCAGATGTTAATTCTTTCATTACTGTACTTAAGCAAAGATATGTATTTCCTTCTTTTCGGGGACTCCCATTAAATAATACTACCTTCAATAGTTTGATTCCTCATACTTTTTATTTTAAATTAGAATCTCAAAATTATAATTTATAGAATATTATAATTCTTATTTTTTACCTTTTGAATGGTATGAACTATATTAATTTCTCTCATGAATTATAAGCATTATTTTGATATAATTACAACACATTGATTATTTAGAATGGTGAAAACATAGTGATTAATACGTCAAATTTAAAAAATAATAAATTAATTAATGAAAAAAGTCCCTATTTATTACAACACGCTAAGAACCCAGTAGATTGGTATCCTTGGGGTGATGAAGCTTTTCAAAAGGCTAAGAGTGAAGATAAACCTATATTTCTATCTATTGGATATTCAACATGTCACTGGTGTCATGTCATGGAAGCAGAGTCATTCGAAAATGAGCAAGTGGCAGAACTTATCAATAAGACGTTCGTTTCCATCAAAGTTGATAGGGAAGAACGTCCCGATATTGACAAGATTTATATGTCGGTTTGCCAATTGATGACCAATTCCGGTGGTTGGCCATTGACTATATTAATGACTCCGGATAAAAAGCCTTTCTTTGCGGGTACTTATTTTCCAAGAGAAACTCGTTTTGGAAGAATAGGGCTAATTGACTTAATCAATAGGGTAAAGACCTTATGGAATAATAATCGTAAAGAATTACTCGAGTCTAGTGAAAAGATTACATTTGCACTTAAAGATATGACTCAAGAATCTCCTGGTCAAATCCTAAATGAAAAAGCTTTGAAAACTGCTTATAATCAACTTAAAGCTCGTTTTGATGAGAAGAATGGTGGGTTTGGAAATGCTCCTAAATTCCCAGCTCCTCATAATTTATTATTTTTATTGAGAGTATGGAAAAGAACGGGAGATAAGGACGCTTTAAATATTGTTGAAAAAACACTAAACGCGATGAGAAGGGGAGGGATATATGATCATATCGGATTTGGGTTTCATCGATATTCAACAGATTCGCACTGGTTGGTTCCTCATTTTGAAAAAATGCTTTATGATCAGGCATTACTAGCCTTAACATATTTAGAGGCTTTTCAGGCGACAAGAAAGGAAGATTATAAAAATACTGCTAAAGAAATTTTAGAATATGTGTTAAGAGATATGACCGCTCCAGAAGGAGGTTTTTATAGTGCGGAGGATGCAGATAGTGAAGGTGTTGAAGGAAAGTTTTATATATGGACCAAAGATGAAATTGAGCATTTACTTGGAAACGATGAGGCTGATTTATTTATGAAATTATATAATGTTGTTGATGAGGGAAATTATTTAGAAGAAGCATCAAGAGAGAAAACTGGTAAGAATATACTTCATCTCAAACCTAGTTTAGATGAAATATCCAAAGATACTATCATCTCTATTAATCAATCCAACAATTCTGTTAATTTTATGAGAAATTTACTATTTAAAGCCAGAAATGAGCGAATAAAACCACATAAAGATGATAAAATTTTAGTTGATTGGAATGGATTAATGATAGCGGCTTTTTCATATGCAGGATACGTGCTTAATGAGTCTAAATATACAAGTGCAGCTAAAAAGACCGTTAAATTTATTTTCGAAAACATGGTAACCTCTGAAAACAGTTTACTCCATAGATTTCGTGATGGAGAGGCGGATATTCCTGCTTTTCTGGACGATTATGCTTTCTTAATATGGGGATTGATAAACCTATACGAATCAACCTTTGAAATAGAATATCTTAAAAAAGCAATTGAATTAAATGATATTCTCATTGAAAAATTTTGGGATTTCAATATAGGAGGATTTTTTTTCACTACAGGCGATTCCGAGGATTTATTGACCCGTCAAAAAGAAATCTACGATGGAGCTATTCCCTCTGGTAATTCAGTTCAAATGTTAAATCTTCTTAGGTTATATCAAATAACAGGTGATGGAGATTTTGAAAAGAAAGCAGAAATTATCAGTAAACTGTTCGCAGAAAATGTTAGAGCAAGTCCATCAGCCTACACATTCTTGATGATTGCGGTAGATTATGCTGTTGGGCCTTCTTACTCATTAGTTATTGCAGGGGATACTGAAAAAGAAGATACTTTATTTATGATAAAATCTTTTAAAACAAAATATTTACCTAACAAATCTTTAATTTTTAGACCTACAGATGAAGATTACCCTTTAATTGACAAGTTTTCGAACTTTGTTCAATTTTTTGATAAATTTGGGGATAAGGCCACTGCTTACGTTTGCATAAATAAAACTTGTAAAGCTCCAACAAATCATATTGAAAAAGCTTTAGAATATTTAAAACCAGAATGGAATAACTAGATGAATTAAAAATGGTAAAAGCATTCGATTTTCCAGCAAATTTGACTTGGTTAAACACTCAAGAACCGCTAACCCTAGAGATGTTAAAAGGTCATGTTGTTCTGTTAGATTTTTGGACATATTGCTGTATTAACTGCATTCATGTGCTTAATGATTTAAAGTATCTCGAAGAGAAATATAAAGATCAGCCATTTATTGTAATTGGGATTCATAGTCCTAAATTTAAAAATGAAAGAGATCTTGATAATATAAAGTCTGCTATCGCTCGATATGAGATTTATCATCCTGTATTAGCGGATACATATATGGTTCTATGGCGAGAATATGGAATTAATGTATGGCCCTCATTTATTCTAATTGATGTAGAAGGAAACGTAATTGGAACGACTTCTGGTGAAGGACAAAGAACTATCCTAGACACTGCTATTAAACAAAGCTTAGATGAAGGAAAAAGGACGGGAAAAATTGCTAAAGAAAAAATTTCAATAGTTTCTGACATTAGTTATGATTCTATACTTAAATTTCCAGGTAAGTTAGCTATAGACTCTACAAATGATATTTTATTTGTAAGTGATTCAAATCATAATCGAATTTTAGCAATTAAATTAGAAGAAAAGGATATAGGTAAAATCCTCTTTACAATTGGAAACGGAAAGGACGGATTTAAGGATGGTAATTTCGAAGAAGTCAACTTTAATAAACCTCAGGGGATGATTTTTCATGAAAATACTTTATTTATAGCAGACACAGGAAATCATGCGATACGATTAATTGATCTTGCTAAAAAAAGTGTAAAAACCATCGCAGGAACGGGGAAACAAGGATTTAAAAGAAATTATGACGGGGCGGCCTTATCTGTATCTTTAAGTTCACCTTGGGATTTAGCATTACATGAGCATTATCTCTATATCGCTATGGCAGGAATTCACCAAATATGGAGAATGAATTTAAAAGATAATACTATTCAAAATTATGCGGGTAGTGGCAAAGAAGATATTATTGATGCTAAACTAAAAGATGCTGCCTTAGCTCAACCAAGCGGTTTGTCTTATGATCCCTCCAAAAATCGTTTATATTTTGCGGATAGTGAAGTTTCTGCTCTCCGATATATAGATATTGGGAAAGGATTAGTTAAATCTCTAATTGGTAAAGGTTTATTTGTTTTTGGGTTGAAAAATGGAGAATTTGATAATGCTCTCTTACAGCATCCCTTAGGCGTTGATGTAGAGGGAGATACTATTTATATCGCTGATACTTATAATCATGCTATTAGAATTGCAAATCTTAAAACTAACGAGATTGGAAACTTAATTTATCGCCCAAAAAAGGGGGTATGCAAAATTGGTGATGAAAATTGCGATGTTTTACCATTATTCGAACCTAATGATGTGTTAAGTTATAATGGAAAGCTATATATTGCAGATACAAACAATCATCTGATAAGAGTTTTTGATTTTAATAAGAAGAACCTTTCCGATTTATATTTACTTAGTTAATTAATATTTAATATTTGATTAAACAAACTTATATAAGTTGTAAATCTAATAGATTATCTGCAGATGAATATAACTCTAAATCCTAAAAGTAATAATTCCGAAGATAATCATATTACTGATATGTTAAAAAAGCATCGCTTAAGAGTAAAATTTGGGCTTTTTTCTTTTATAATTTGTTCCTTAACGGGATTTGCGTTTCTATTTACAGCTTTAAGCTTTAACCCTGGTTTGGAAATAGTAATAGCCATTATATTTATAATTTCAGTTTCAATCATCATCATGGGTTTAATTATATTATATACAATTGGCCTAAACTCAAGAAGACTGCTTTTTTATTACAACATTATTAAATCCATTCATTTTGACCAGGTAACCATTGATCTGAAATACATTATTTGTATCAAGGATGATATATTGATAATATACAAAGCATCACTTCATGGTATTTACTTGTTACCACTTGAATGTCTCAAACCTGTTATTAATTCAATGACTACTTCCGAGGATAAAAAGCCAAAAAGACTACCAAATTTCAAGAGATTAAATAAAAAAGTAAGTTCAGAAAATATAAAGATCAAATATGCTGAATTTAAGGGAAATTTTAAAGTTTTGATAAATAAGGATAACTATATAGCTGAAAGCACAATGGTTCTGCTTATGCCTTTAATTTTAGCATCTAGAACTCAAATCAAAAGAGATCATATTATCGAAATGATTGATATTGCTAAAAAAACATTAAATTAGGTTATTTTAAATGATATTTTAGCAGTAATTGATTTCATTGCATTTTTTAAAGACTAAAAGAAAATTAAATATTCAATATTTCCTTTATAAGAGGGATAATTTCTTTCTGTTCAAATAACCCTGTATCTCCAGTTAATCTAAATTTTTCAATTAATTCTTCATATTTCTCTTCAAAGGATTCAATTAAATATTTTAATCTATCTTTTAAACTTTTATCAGCTGGACTTGATAGAAAACAAGCCAGTTTTGTAGATTTACCATATGCAGCTTGTACATAAAATCCTTTATAACTAATTTCTTCTAATTTAGTGCCGCCTATTTGAGATACATAAGAATCCATTGCCGCTAAAAATCCTGATGCCAAGGCTTGTTCTTTAAAATTTTCATTTGTATAGGAAACAATCGGGGTTCCCGATACAATTTCCATAATAATCAGGTCTCTAAATCTCTCGGCATACTTTGGAGAATCTTCTTCTTTTAGAATTAGCTTATTATGCTCAAAATCTTCATATATTTCAAATAATCTAAAATCTTCTGGAGTAAAGGAATTAGATTCATCAAAATGATAATCTGAAAGTTTTATTAATTGCGAAGGTGCTCTCAATGGTTCTCTGGGTAAGGACCTAATAAAGTTATCTCTTAGCTCTGTATTATATTCATCATTCTTTTTTGCTTTAGAAACACCAAATATCAGTTTCCTTGATGGATCTACAATATATAACCAACAATTCAAGTGATTCATGTCAAAAATTAATTTTCGTACCCCAATCTTTAATGCTCCTACAGGTGTAGTAATAAACACGTTCCAATTAGAAACTTTTCGAGACTCTTCAATCAATGATTTAGTATCTAAGTAGGATTTTGCATTTATATCATAACCTGTCAACGTGAAAACGGACTCAGTCCTAAGCATCGGTTTTTTTCTTACTAAATACATATCCATTTTTGGTTTTAGCGGATTCTTCAGTGTATTATATACAGTTATCCCTACATCAGCACAAAAATCTGCAAATACATCAATCAAATCCTGCTTTACAATAAAGTCGAGATTATTTAAATACTTTTTAAAAACACTCTGATTAATAATGGCATAACCAAGATATTCTAAAGGATCTTTAAACCTCTTCTGAAGATCTGTTGAATAAAACATTTTTGTTAAATGAATTGCAATAAGTTTTATGAATTCTAGTCGTGTTATAAAATCTTTTTTTGGAAGCCCAATCCCATATTTTTTAGCGAAATCATATAAATCCTCTGCCTTACAACTAATTAAAATGTAATTTAGGCAGATTAAGCCGACTTTACGCTCGCTTTTTTCCTTAAGATGGGGGATTACATTTTTAAACGTAAAAGATTCGTTTGCAAACATATTCTTAAATAAACTTATAATTAATAGAAATTTGTTTATTTTATCCCAATAGCATTTAAAGAGCGTAATTATTTATTTATAAGTCTAAGTTTTTCCAAAATTATTCCTTACCATATCACAAACTAAACAAACTATAGGCTTTCTTTAATCTTACTAATACCATGTCAAAAAAAGAAGTAACAAAAATGCATTATATAAAAATTCGAACATTAAATAAGAAAGTAAAAAAAATTATTTTCCTCCGTTTTCAACGGAAGATTCCTTTATAGCAACATTAATTATAGAGTTCAATTGAAAATTAGCAAAATGATTCTGAACCATAGCTCCAGAAGGACATGCTGAAACACACGTTCCACATCCTTTACACATTGCTGGATTGACAACCGCGACTCGCCTAAATTCATCAAAATCGATTGCCCCAAAAGGACATAAGCTTTGACAAGATCGACACCCTGAACAGAGATGATCAATAACTACTGAATAATATGGCTCTATTTCAACCTCTCCTTTAGCCATCAATGCTGAAGCACTTGAAGCAGCTCCTTTTGCTTGAGCAACTGTATCAGGTATATCTTTTGGCCCTTGAGCAACTCCCGCTACAAAAATACCATCAGTTAATGTATCAACGGGTCTCAATTTAGGATGCGCTTCCATAAAGAATCCATCAGCAGATCGCTGAATACTTAATAAGGATGAAATATTATCTGCATCAGCTTTTGCTTCTAATCCACAAGAAAGGATAAACATTTCAACTTCGAGTTCTAAAGGTTCTTGTAATAATGTATCCTCCGCACGAATAATTATGTTGTTATTTTTTCCTTGTGAGACCTCAGCAATTCTTCCGCGTATGTAATTAATACCGAAGTTTTCAGAAGCTGATTCATAGAATTCTTCATACCCTTTTCCAAAAGCTCTAACATCCATATAAAAGATATATACATCTGCATCTGGATGTTTCTCTTTATATTGACGGGCTTGCTTAGTTGCATACATGCAACATACCCGAGAACAATACTGATTTCCCCCTTCTCTAAAGTTCCTACTACCAACACATTGTAAAAAAGCTATGCTATGAGGAGCTTTTGAATCTGATGGTCTAACCGGTTTTCCTAAAACAGGTCCAAATGAGGATAATAAACGTTCCATTTGTAATCCAGTTATTACGTTGGGATATCTTCCATAACCATATTGTTTTAACTCTGTTGGATCATATAAATCCCAGCCTGTAGCCACAATTATAGTTCCTACTTTTACTTTAAGAAATTCTGGTTTATCATCATACTTAATCGCTTCTGGTTCGCATACATCAAGACGAGCACAGATACCACATTTTATGCATTTATCCATATCTATTGTATATTGTCCCGGAACCGCTTGCGGAAAGGGAATGTATATAGCTTTTCTTGTTGCCATTCCTAAATCAAATTCATTTCCAACGGTAACCGGGCATTTTTCAGCACAAGCACCACAAGCAGTGCATTTTTCTTGATCAACATAATGTGGTTTCTTTTTGATGGTTACTTCAAAGTTTCCTACATAACCAGATACATCTACAACCTCTGAATACGTCAAAAGTTCAATATTTTTTTCACGAGCTACATCAACCATCCTCGGAGTGATGATGCAAGCACTACAGTCCATTGTTGGAAAGGTTTTGTCAAGCTGAGCCATATGGCCTCCAATAGTAGGTGTACGTTCAACTAAGTAAACCTTATATCCCTCTTGAGCTAAATCTAATGCTGAATTCATACCCGCAATACCTGCTCCGATAACTAAGCAAGCAGGTTCTACCTGAACCTTCTGTACTTCTAGAGGTAATAATTTTCGAGCTTTAGCAACAGCCATTTTCACATGATCTTTAGCAATTTCATATGCGCCCTCAGGATCATACATATTAACCCAAGTGGCATGTTCTCGAATATTTGCCTGTTCAAACAAAAATTGGTTTAATCCTGCTTCCTTGCAGGTTAGTCTAAATGTAGGTTCATGCATTCGAGGTGAACATGCTGCTACAATAACTCTATTTATTAAACCTGCTTCAATATCTTGCTTTATCATAGATTGTCCATTGTCAGAACACATAAATTTATACTCGCGTGCTAACACCACATCGGGTAAGGAAAGTGCGTAATCTTTAAGCTTAACAACATCAATGACACCAGCTATATTTATACCACAATGACATACATAAACTCCAATTTTAGGCTTCTCTTTACCCGAGACTTTAATTTCTTTTTTAACTTCAGTCATTTTTATCCTCCTAAGTTAATTCCTCCTTAACTTTGGCTAAAAAGGGTTCTACAGGAATAAATGGAGAAACATTCTTTAAATCATGATTCTTAATTAAACCTAACAAATTTGGATCTATACCAAAAGATAGACCTAGAAGTTGGGTTAAATATATTACAGGAATTTTAAAGGGTTCTCCTATCATGTCCTTATAGATACTATTTGCTTCCATTTGACCTAAATCTAACTGCAAATGGCAAAACGGGCAACAATCAATTATGATATCCGCACCTGCATCCCTAATATTTGTTAATTTTTCTCTCGAAAAATCCGCAGATACTTCTTTTACAGCAGTTCTCACTGCCCCCCCAGCACCACAACACATAAATTTATCTTTATAATCAATACTCTTTGCACCTGTTATTTCTACTATCTCATCAAGAAAAGTAGGACATTCATATTCACCGTCCCAAGGTCTTTTATCGCTTGGTTTTACTATGTGGCATCCATAATGAACCGCAACTTTTAAATCTTTAAACTTATGCTTTACAAAACCTTTAAGGTAATCTATACCCATATCTAAATATAATGCTTGAACAACATGCTTAGGTTCTATACTTCCTTTAAATTTACGACCCACTTTTGCAAGATGCTCATTAACCATTTTTTTCATCTCTGGTTCATGTTGTAGTTCATACCACGCGTCTCTTAATGTACCGTAACAACCATTACAACCAGTTATAACATCAACACCTAATTCTTCGGCGATAGTTAAATTCCTAGCAGCGATGACTAACCATGTAGGAATATGAAATGCTCTAAAAACGCCAGGGGCAGGACAGCATGATGCACCTTCCAGTTCCAATATCTCAGCTCCTAAATGGTCAAAAACCGCCCTAATAGATGTTTCTATCATTGGATATCTATTTGGAGCAACACAACCTAAAAAAAACCCATACCTAAATTTCTTTTCTTCGCTCATTAAATTCACTCTCTTAATTTATCCCTCTTTATTCTTCTCTGCTTCCTCTTTTTGCTGTAACTTCTTTCTTTCCACATTATCCATTAAATCTCTAAATCCTACCGACTTCATAAGTTCTTGGCATTCTTTAACTGCTTCTGGGTGCATATGAACTGTTGGTGGAAGAGGAGGTAAACCTATAGATTCTCGGAGGTCTCTCCATTGTTTATTATTATCCCCTGTTGCAGGGACTCCATGCCCGGTTTCGTAGAAAATTTTATTTGCTAGAACAAAATGGGAATCTAAAATGTGACCTTCTTCAACAGCGATATTCCTTAATTTAATTATCATGTCTGTTACGGGTATATTTCGAGGACAGCGTTCATAACAATAATAACAGGTTGAACATAACCAAATATCAATATCCTTTAAAACAGATTCATCTCCCGTCAGTGCTCGGCGAATTGCTGATCGCGTTCGATATGCGGTCCTGCGTCCACTTGGACATCCCCCTGTACAAGTTCCACAATTTATGCAAGCTCTAATTTTTTCCAAACCCGCGTCTACAAATTTCTGTGCTATCCTTGAGCTTGTACTTTTATATACCTTACGCTTAATATATTTTTCTACGTTATCACTCATTATTAAATCAAATCTCATTTATCATTAAAAACTTAATTTGTAAATACACAAAAAAGTATTCCCATGACTTTTTTGGATGTTTGATCAAACACATTTAATTATAATATTATGAAAGGAAAAGTATTTTTTAATAAAAAATTTGTTATTGTTCCTTGATAACTTATTCTGCAAGAAAACTTAATTGAAAAACCCTTTAATTTTATAAGAGAAGAAATTTTGAAAGGATTGCGGTTTTAATGGCTTTTAATAATTTATATTTATCCAAAAGGCAATTTATAAAATATTTGCATTAGACTAATAATAATTTAAATATTTTCTGAATTGAAATAATATGATTAGGAATCAATGGTACGCAGTTTTAGAATCGAGGGAGCTTCCAAAAGATAAATTAGTGGGAGTAACTCGATTAGGAGAAAACCTTATTTTTTGGAGAAACAAGAAAAGTGAAGTTATCTGTTTGAAGGATAAATGCGCTCATAGAGGTGCCAAACTTAGTATAGGAAAAATATGTGATGATGGTGAATTAATAGAATGCCCATTTCATGGATTACGCTATGATAGAACGGGTAAATGCACAATAATCCCCGCTAACGGAAAGAATTCCATAGTACCAGAAAGGTTTAAAGTAGATAATTATCCTACTAGAGAAGAATATGATTTCATTTGGATTTGGTGGGGTGATGAACAATTCGATTATCCTGCTCTACCATTTTTTGAGGATATTGATCGGAAATTTTCTTATAAAACTCATGCAGAAATTTGGCCAGTTCATTATTCTAGAGCCATTGAGAATCAATTAGATGTGATTCATTTACCATTTGTACATAGTAATACAATTGGGAGAGGTTATCAAACTCTTGTTCACGGACCATTAATAGAACCCGACAAAGAAGGAAATGGGTTTACTTTCTGGGTATACAATCAAAAGGATGACGGTAATACTAGGCCATTAAAACCTGAAGAATTTACAGACGATATGAAAGTTTTTCACTTAAATTTCAAATTTCCTCATATCTGGCAAAACTATTTAGGAGAAAAAGTTCGTATATTCATAGCTTTTGTACCTATTGACGAGAATAACACCCAATTTTATATGAGATTCTATCAAAAGTTTATTAGGATTCCAATTCTAAAATCATTTGTAAACTGGTTAGCTAATAAATTCAATATTATTATCCTTCATCAAGATCGACGGGTTGTTGTAACACAACTACCAACTAAAACTCAATTAAAAATGAATGAGCAATTAATTCAAGGTGATAATCCTATAGTCTATTATCGTCGTCGTCGTGAGGAATTAAAAAGTTTAAAGCAATTAAAATAAAGTCACTGTGTTTCTTCATTTTTCCCATAATAATTTGATTTAAAATTAAAACCTTAATTGATTAAATAAAAAGAGCTACTAATTGATATTATAATTAGAAATTCATTCGTCTTCTTCTAACTCATCCAAATATTCTCTCTGTTTTTCTTCAGGAAGGAACGCTAACTCTTTTTTAACATCTTTTATTTCTTGCTTTGTCAACTTTAAAGAAAGTAATCGCTTTCGAATATCTTTTGGTAATATGGTAAAAATTCTTAAGAAATATTTTTTAACTATTTCTAATTTCTCGAATCCGTTATATTTTTCATTATCACTAGTTGTCATGATTTCTTCTTAACTGTTAAAAATCATTAATTCAATATTAAACATGAATTTGTTACTTTATATTAAATAAGGATCTCTCAATTAATAAAATAAAAGTAGTCCAATTATTCGAATTATTTTTCTATAATTGGAAGAGAGAAATAAAAAGTGCTACCTTTATTTCTTCCCTCTGATTCTGCCCAAATCTTTCCTTTATGCAATTCCATTATTTCTTTTGAGATGTATAATCCTAAACCAGTACCTTCAATGCCTACGTCAAATCCTTGACCATAACGTTCAATCTTTCCAAATTGAGTGAATAATTGTTTTCTCTCTTGTTTTGTTAACCCTATTCCCGTATCACTAATTGAGATAGTATAAGAATTTCGTTCTTTTTGGTAATCAATGGTTATAGTACCACCAATAGGTGTATATTTTATTGCATTCAATAATAAATTTGATACAACCTCATAAATTCGTTCTTTATCAAAAACCGTATATAAATCAGCGTCAACATTAACTATAATAGTTTGTTCTCGAAATTCAGCCATTCCTTTTAACTCTTTAACACAATAATTAATCAGAAACGTTAAATTTTCTTTTGAATTCTTTAATTTAAGTAACCCTTGTTCTAATTGAGAGCTTTCTACTATTGTATTAACATAATTCTCTAATCTTTTGCTTCCATTTTTAATTTCTTCAAGAATTGAAATTACATCGCTATCAAATTTACTTGAATGCAATTTTAATAAAAGCTCGGTAAACCCTTTAATGGAAATAAGAGGGGTCTTTAATTCATGAGATGTTCTTGAGAATAAATCTGATTTTAGTTTATTAATTTCAGATAGCATTTTATTCTGTTCTTCTAAATGTTGCTGTGCTTCCCATCTTCTTTCTTCAATTTCTATGGCATCACATATTAAGAATAGCACTAATTTATTTTGATTGGTAATAATGGGATTTTCTTTGAAAAATACGCATACAAGATCATTCAATTCATTTCCCGATAAGATCAATTTTCCATAACATGCTTTTATGTCATTATTTGTGAGATAACCATCAGTTTTCATATATTTTGTTTTATCAATATCGAAGAATTCTTGAGTAAAATCATGATTTTCTCGAAATAACTCACTAATAAACAGTTTGCCTTCAACTTCTTCAGAAGAGAATCCTTTTATGTCCCCTTTTTCTGTCATTACTCGATAATATTCTTTTCCATCATGAACATGCTTATTAACGTACAAAATGACTTCTCCATTCAATAATTTTAAACAAGTTTTAAGTAACATTTCAATATTTTGTTGAATATCCGTAGTAAAATTCAGAAAGTTAATGTTTAACTCATAAATCAGTTCTTCATAGAGCTTTTTTTCAGTGGTATCTTCTAACCACAATCTAAACCTTATTATTTCACCTTTGTCATCATATTGATTTAATCGTCTTCCATGTAACCATTTAATTTTTCCCTCTTTTGTGACTATCCGAAATTCTAAATCTCTATCTTCTTCTGAATGAAAAACCTTTTGCAAATCATCGGGATGGATTATTTCTTCCATTAACTTTTCGTTTACTTTCTTAATCTCGTTATAACCCATAATATCCAATAATTTTGGATTGATATATGATACATTATTATTTTCTAAATCTAATTCTAAAATCCCAACTGTTGAAGTTTCTAATAAATCCCTATATTTTTCTTGAGATTCTTTTATCTTTAATTCAGATAATTCTCTTTCAGTTATATCCTCAACAGTAAATATTATATTTTCTACATCTCCTTCAGATGAGATTAAAGGAGTACCATTTATAGATATTAAAATTTCTTTTTTACTTGGAAGGATCATCTTTGCTCTATAGTCAAATAATGGTTGTTTTGTCGCCATTATAACTTGGAATGGTAATTTATCCTCTGAGATATATTTACCATCAATATCTAAAATTGTGAATTGGTCTGTTTTAAGAGTTAACTGAAAAAGTTTTTCCTTAGGAAATTGTAGTACTTTTTCTGCTTGAGAATTAGCATAAATTATATATCCCTCCCTGTCAACTGAAAGAATGCCTGCAGGATTTGTCTCCATAATTCGTTCTAACCGATCATGCTGGCGTATCAGATCCTCTGTTGCCTTCTTCCTTTCAGTAATATCTTCAAATGTTATTAAGACTCCCACAACATTTCCATCTGAATCATTTAAAGGAATTCTGTTAACATCAATCCAAATTTTTTCTCCATTTCTAAGAATCCAGGATTCTATGCTATGGAATTCTGGTTTATTTGATTTTATGACACTTTTTTCTTTTTTTTGATTAGAATATATTCGTTCTTTATCCCAGAGTAATTCATTATCAGTTTTATTAATAATATTTTCAGAATGTTCAATATTAATTAATTTAGCATAATTTTCATTACATCCTAAGTAACTTAAGTCAAGATCCTTCCATATAATATATTGAGGGATGCTTTCCATTACGATCTGCAGCATTTCATACGAACTTTGTAGTGCTTCCTCATACTTTTTTGGATTAAATAATTTCCAAAAACGAATTTCTGGGATTGTTTCAGTTATTTTTTTAAATCTTTCCTCATTCTCTTTTAAATCTTCTTCTAATTTTTTAATCTTTGAAATATCTTTTAATATAACCAAACTTTTCTTAGTTTTTTCTCCTATTGTGAACGTTTTAACTTTTATTTCTGCCCAAATACTCTCTCCTTTTACGGAAAGTAGTTTTATTTCTTGAGGTTTTTCTCCAGATTCACTTCCCTTTCTAATAATTTTTGCGGCTTTTTTTATATCATCAGAATGGATTATCTGAGCAAATACTCTGCCCAGAATACCCTTTTGTGAATATCCTAACTTTTCTAAAAGTAAACACTTATTAACATACTCCATTTTAAAATCTTCAACATGATCTACGACGATTATAAGGTCATTAATTGTCTCCATGAAAAGTTGGAGTTGCGAGGCGAGCTCGTCATGTTTATCATCATTTGTTATCATTACGTATTCCTCTTGATTCTTAGTACCCATTATTTATTCATAATGTAGCAGATAAACCTCTATAAAGAAAGTGAAGATTCTTTTATTTATATATTAGCATAATATTTAGATTGAATTAAAAAAACTAAATTTAAATACCTTACTTTAATGACTTGAATTTAGCAAATTTTAATCCCAGTTGCAATAAAATTAAATATAGGAGATAATACAATCGATTGGGTAATATAAGGTTCTACTTAAGGTTATATCCCATCCAATTCTTGAAAAGCCCAACCTATTCCAAGTTCTTCTAGCTTAAGTTTAGTGGGGATCCCTTTATTTGTCCATCCCATCATTTCATAATAGGTAGATAAAGCATGATTTAACTTATCTTTGTCAATTGGCTTATTAGATAATACACCGGAAGAATGTGGTTGAAAATATCTTTCTGGTAAGTGATCATCCTTTGTAGTAAATCCCTCCCTTAAATTAAAAACGCGTGCTAAATTCATGATTCTTTCTCCTACTTTCATCAATTCCCAGGTACTCATATTCCATCCAGTCGATGCATTTACAATTTCCGTATATTCAGATAAATTCCAAGGAGTAAAGTAACAAATAAGTAATGCATTACCCGTTGCTTTCCAATTCATCAGATATATAATTGCTCTTACTTTTGCTGGCCCTAAATCATCGACAGATAACGGTTCAAATATTCCAAACGGATAAAATTGAGTAACATTTCTCTCATTATCCATTGATGTATCATGTAAATTATGCATATGTTCTGCTCCCGTTGGTGATATCATATAACCTAATCCCAATCCCTGTTTAAGTCGAGGTTCATGCATGGGTATTTCTTGGCCTTTAACATGAAGAGCAAAAAGTTCAGAATTTTTTCCTATAACTTTCGCAGCTTGCTTCACACCTTTAGCAAGAAGGTTACCTAAGCCTTTTCTCTTTGCTATGTTTTCCACCATTAAAAGCATTGCTTTGCTATTACCAAATCTTAAATCTAAACCATCTGAATCTTTCTTAGTTAATATAGCATTTTCAAAGCATTCCATTGCAAAACTTATACTCATTCCTGTTGATATTGTATCGATTCCATACATATTGCAAAGTTCATTCGCTTTACATATTGCTTTAAAGTCGTATATTCCACAATTTGAGCCAAAAGCAGCAATAGTTTCATATTCTGGTCCTCCATATTTTGGATCGACAAGCCATGGATCATCAAAAGCTACTACTTTTTTACACATAATTGGGCATGCATAACAACTTTCCATGTTAAGGTTAACAATTTCTTTTACTATTTGAGGATCGATATTTTTAGCAGATGGTGAACCAGCATCCCTAAAATTATTAGTAGGAAGATTTCCTGTTGATGCAAATAGTTCCATCATTCCTCCTCCAGTTCCATGAGTAAAATATCCTTTATATGGCTTCAAATAATACTTATTGAATCGTTCTCTTAATTCTTTAATTTTATCTTTATTAGCAATATGATTTTCTTGTCGCCCTTTAACAACAATCGCTTTAAGATTCTTCGAACCCATTACTGCCCCCATACCAGATCTACCAGCAGCGTTACGAAGATCATTTATTATACAAGCATAATTTACTAAATTTTCTCCTCCTGGCCCTATCTGAGCGATATGAATATATTTGTCCCTTAATTCTGATTGGATAATTTCTTGGGAATTGCCTGTAGTTTCTCCCCATATCGATGAAGCATCCTTAAATTCTACGTTAAGATCATGAATCCAAAGATAAATTGGCTCTTTTGATTTTCCTTCAATAATTAATGCATCGTAACCGGCTCGTTTTAATTCGGGACCCCAATAACCTCCTACTTCAGCTTCTCCGAATCCGTTCGTTAATGGTGATTTAGCCCCTACAGAATTTCTTCCTGTCCCTGATAAAGGTATACCCGTTGCTGGACCAACAGCAAAAATCAATTTATTCTCAGGTCCAAGAGGGTCTATTCCCTTCCTTAATTCTTTTAGAAGGTAATAAGCGGTGATACCTTCTCCACCTAGATATAATCGATAAAATAATTCTTCAGGTTCCTCAACTGAGGTTGTTTGATTAGACAGATTTACTCTTAATATTCGATATTGATATCCAAACTTCATAGTTATTCCCTAATTCTTATTAAATGCGCATTGAAAAATATTTCATGAAAATAACCTAATTTTTGGAATTATTGTATATTTAAAGCTTTAAGTAATTTTTCGACTTTTTTAATATCTTTTAGATTATTATAATAATTAAAGGCGAATCTCAATAATTTATCCTCCTTATCTTCAGGATACCTTTTAGGTGTAATATAAATCTTGTTTTTTATAAATATTTCATAGATTTTTGAACAATTTTGATGTTCAATCGTGATTATGCCAGATCTGTTTATTATGTTTAATGGAGTAATAATTTTTAAATCTAAGGGTTCTATACATTTTAGAAATTCACTTGTGAGCCATAGAATTCTAGATTGAATTCGAGTAACACCCTTTTTTATATCCCCTTCTCCAATAACGTTTTTAATTAAATCGAAACATCCTTTAAGAGAAATTAGTGCGCCAAAATTGGGGCACCCTCCAAAGCCATCCATAGAACGAGTCTTATTTATAATGTTCATATTTTCATTATTTAATTGGAAAGCATTTTCAACGCTCAACCATCCTGATATTGGAATTACATTTTCATTAAAGAACTCATCCTTTATATAAAGAATACCTGCACCATAGCCACAACCTGGCCATTTTAAGCCATTACTCACCAACATATCTATTTTTTGTTTTTTAACATCGAGTTCAAAGCTACTAAATCCTTGCGTAGCATTTACTATGTGATATAGATTATTCTTTTGACAAAAATTACCCACTTCCTCCAAATTTTGTCTAAATCCTGTCAATGATTGGATATATGAATTGATAACATACTTTGTATTAGGCGAAAGGCTTTTTTCATAATTCTCGATTAAATAACTATTATTGTTATCAAATATCTTCTTACATATAAAGCCTTTTCTTTTAAAGCTGTGAATAGAAGCAGGAAATTCAATTGAGGGATAAATAATTCCACCAGCATTATCTAATGAATTTGCTATAATATTCATTCCAGAGGTTGTATTAATTAAGAATGCTATTTCATCTGGTTTAGCATTAATATAATTAGCAACAATGCTTCGCAACCTTTCAAGCTCTTCATTGAAATCATCATAATGAATATCACCATATTTTAGCATATCATTATAAAACCACAACACCTTTTTGTAAGCTTCTTTATTTAAAGGAGATGCTGACGCAGCCATAATGTAAGTTAAATGCCTTAGAGCTGGAAAATAATTTTTTCTAATTTTTTCCCAATCAACCGCCATAATTTTCCTTAATTAAAGAGTTCCTTTAATAATTAAGTGCTTCAATTAAGTTTTTGATATAAAAAGAAGGCTATTGAAAGATTTATGAATTATAACCAATAATTATTTGATTTCTCAAAGTTATTATTAGAATTAAGATATTAATGATTTCCAAAGAAGTGAGGATTCATGGAAATGAATGATTTTTTAAGATGCCTTTCATGTGGAAAGAAACTTGGAACTAAGGTGACACATCAACCTACTCAATGCACAGAATGTATTTTAAAACTTGATTTTAAAACATCTGATTTAAATCAATTAGAAATTAATCTTGATCTCCAAAAAATTCTTGATTTTTTTATCTCAGATGTAAATGCTGCTTTCAATAAGGATCCTGCGGCTCATACCCTCATTGAGGTATTAACTAGTTATCCTGGAATTAAAGCTGTTTTACTTTACCGAATTGCTCATTTTTTTTGGAAATTGGGAATGCCATTTATACCTAAATATATCTCAGATATCGCTAGACAACTGACTGCTATAGAAATTCACCCGGGAGCAGAAATCGGTAGTGATTTTTTTATAGATCATGGTGCAGGAGTAGTCATTGGAGAAACAGCAGAGATCGGTAATAATGTGACGATATACGCCGGGGTTGTACTAGGAGGTACAAGTTTAGATAAGACAAAACGACATCCCACTTTGGGAGATAATGTAGTAATAGGAACCGGAGCAAAGCTTTTAGGTCCGATTAATATTGGTAATAATGT
>RDOE01000172.1 GCA_011364975.1 Promethearchaeota archaeon
CTGAGATCTTTTTTTCATAATAAGTATTACTGTAACAGAACCCAGCGCACTCGTGAGTCCTATAGCAATTATAATGTAAATCATTAGATTATTATTATTTGGATTCAAATTTATCGTAAAACTACCTATTGTATAACTACTTTGATGTCCTGCTCCATCAATTTGAGCTAAAAAGTAATAATATCTTCCCGAAGGTAGTGTTTCTGTTAATTCATAATAACTACTTGTTGTTCCAATATTAGTGATATTTATATAACGAACATATCCAGGAGTAATAGAAAAATTCGCTTCATTGTCTATAATTAGAATATAATATGCAATTCCAGAAGGATCACTTCCATCTGACCAATCAAACACTAAATTTCCACTTACATCGCCACTTGGACTATTATTCAAAATCGGAGCTGAAGGTTCTATTGTATCTTGTACAGTTAAATAATTACTAAATGATTTCCAGTTACCATTATTATCTTGCATATGGATTTCATAATCATAGACGATCCACTGAGTTGGGATCCATGAGTTAAATTGCCAATTATTCCCCCCTATATTGGTCATAGAATGGTTAAAATTCTCAATTTCAATCAAAACCTGACTTATACCAGCTAGATCGTTAACAGTTATTTGAATTACTTCTGTTTGGCTTAACTCTAAGGGATCTGCACTTTCAATAAGATTTGAATAAGTTGGAGGTGTGGTGTCAACAACTTCAATAATACCTGTTGTAAAATTCCAGTTCATCATATTATCTTGCATATAGACGGTATAAGTATAATTTCCAACAATATTGGGAACCCATGAATTATATTGCCATGAATCACCTACAATATTCGTCATTGAATGGTTCGATCCTTCAAACTCAATTAATACCTGAGACACTCCTGAAAAATCAGACACATTAATTTGAATAGTTTCAGTATCTCCTAGTTCCAGAGGATCTGAACTTTCGCTTAAATTTGTATATATTGGAGGAGTGGTATCAACGGTTTCTTCCGAACTTATTATAAAAAAGGAATCCGTATTGTTATGATTATTAACCTCTGTTTGGTACCAACCGATATTATAGCTATTATGTGATATTCTAAACTCATCAATAAATCCATTGAAGCAATTAGATCCCGCATCTCCCATGATAAAAATGCTTGAATCAGATATTAAACTATCAGATCCAACATCATATGAGGTAACTTGTTGACCATCTACATATGCTCTAAAATAACTTCCATCATAGGATAATACGATATAATTCCAAGTAGATCTTCTTATCCAAAAGTTTGGGAAGATAGTCCCTTCATTTACGAACTGAATGTCTGCTTGAAAAAATCCTCGACCTGCTGGCTGCCCAGAATCACGCCAGATACGTGCTGCCCTAACAGATCCAGGTGATCCATCTTTATAAAACACAAACCTTTCTAAATCATTTTGCCATTCTAAATCACTAGTGTAATTTGGATATATCCAAAAAGAAATGGTAAATCGATTATTTCCATTCAAAAGACTTGAACCATTAATTACAGAAATATAATCATCATCTGCTTCAAAACTTCTAGCCCCACCCATCTTTCCATTTGATATAAATTGAGTTCCTGACGGATCTCCATTATAGTAATTTGTAGTAGAATCTTTTAAGTAAGCTCCCCCACCCCCACTTTCTTTTAAATGCCAAACAGAAGCATAAGTTGACCATAAATTTGCAGGATTTTCTTGAGAGGTCATTGTGGCATTTCCATAATAGAGATAGAAAGGCTCGGAATTCGAACCCAAGCAACTAATTGAGCATGTGTACTATTATAAGTTTGATTAAATAACTCAATTTCATGATCTAACCAATTAGTATCATTTGCAAATGCAATATCACTCCCTGTAGCTTGAACATCCTCATGTAAATCGGAATCTAAAATTGAGATTAAAATAGGAAAATTATTATGACTTCCTGAGCCAAATACTTGTTCATGTGGGATTGTAATTATCTTGTAATAATTAAAATAATCTTTATTTGGGGGATCATTTGCTGCAGTTTTAATATTTAAACATTCAGGCCCTTCCTTATCATTCTCAATATTACAATTTTTAATGAAATCTATATTAATTATAAGAAAAATAGCTGAAATAAGGCATAAAACGATTAAAATGCAAGTTGATATTAAATAGATTTTGTGTTTAGGTTTAAACATTATTTAAAATAATCTCCTAATTTCGCAATATTATTCCCTTAACTTAAAAGTAAAAAACTAAAAGGTGTATTTAAATCTATTTAAATCAAATATAAAAGAAGTTTTATTTAATTTTTATTAGAATCCCAACAATTATAGATTTCATATGATCTATATTTATTTATACATCATAGAATCTTTCTTTAATTAATAAAATAATAACATAATATCAGTTGAATAAAATATGTTCGATAGCTCCCATTGCGCAGAATGTGAAAATATTGATTGCTTAACTCGATGTCAATGGATTGAATTTAAAAATGTGGATGAGGCTAGAGCCGAGAAGAACAAATTAATCAAGAATGGTAATTCTAGAGTATTATCCGAATGTGTCACATGCTTCGCTTGTGATGAGTATTGCCCTTATGATTCACATCCTTTTGATTTAATAGTAGAACTTCAAGAGAAATACAATTCACTCAATATTGACCCGAAATTACTCAGTAATATTATTAAGCAAATGGAACCACCGGAAGAATTAAGGATTAAGGAAATTGACCCCGATAAACCGGTTTTTCATAAATGCACTTTTTCACGAATGAATGAAGAAGAAATGAAAGGACAGATGTTTGAAAATTTACAATACATAAGTGGCCGTGCTTTTTTCTGTAACTTAGAGTATCACCATCTAGCTAGGGACTCAATCATAAGAGAAAGACTTCCTATTATTATGGAAAACATTAAAAAGCATGGAATAAAAGAATTAATTTGTTGGCATGATGAATGTTATGGACTTTGGACTTCTTATTGTCAAAGGAATAATATTGAAGTTCCTTTCAAGCCAATTCATATCTATGAATATGTCTATAATTATCTCAAAGATCATGAATCAGAAATAACCAAACTTAATATCAAAATTGCTTATCAAAGAAGTTGCTCCAATAGATTTATCCCTGAGACGGATGAATGGGTTGATAAAATCTGTAATTTAATAGGAGTGGAGAGAGTTCCGAGAAAATATGATAGAGAGAATGCTTTATGTTGTGCCGGAGCATTCTCATGGTTTGGAAAAGGTGATTTAATTAGACCAACTCATAACAAAAATGTCGATGATATGGTTAACTACGGTGCTGAGGCATGTATATATACTTGTCCTATGTGTAAAGAAGTATTAGGATCGAAAGTTGAGCGAAAAGGACTAAAAAATTATCTTTTAAGTGATTTAGCACGCATGGCATTAGGAGAAAAGATAGGATAGCCATTTTTTTATTTTTTTCTTAACTTTTTTTTGCTTATAATTTTTGACCATTAAATTAATTATCAAAAAGAAATTTGATAGAATAAATCAATCTTAAGAATTTTTAAGTCATCAAATATATCAAAATATAGTAGAATAACAAATTAAAATTAGGAAATATAATTATGTCTGAACAAGAAATTAGGAGTCAAATTGCTGATAAAGAGGATGAAATCACGCGAATAGAGGAAGATGCATCTAAAAAAGAAGGTTCTGCAGAAAAAGAAATAGAAGCGGATTTTGATGATAAAATCACCGATACAAAAGAAAAATTAGACACTGGAGAAGTAGATTTAAAAGAAGCTACAGAAAAGTCGAAGGAATGGACTAAAAAGATGAATAAGTTAAATGTTGAGGTCGCATCTCTAAAGAAGAAATATGATAACTTAGTGAAAAACAAAGCTAAAGCTTTAAATAAAAAATTAGATAATATTGATAAAGATAAAAAGACAAAAATTAAGAATTTGGAATCAGAGATTAAAAATTTAAAAAAACAGCTTGAGAAATTAGAAGCTGAAAAATTAAAAAATCAAGCAGCTTAAAAATCTTTGTGAACATTTTTTTGTTCTATTTTTTTAAAATTTAAAACAGTAAATATTGGAATTATTAAATTCCTAACGTATCTTTGTTGACTAGATGTTTAGTGGCAACTTTTGACCTCTCTCATTGAGTAAATCTTTAGAGACACCTGATTGAATCTTAATTTCCTCATAGAGCCAGCTTAATAATCTCATTTTAGCATTATAAATCTCAATTTCTTCTTCAAATAATTCCATGTTAAGAAACCTAAATGATGGTAATAATACTGATAACTAAAAAGTGGAAAAAAAAATATTTAATACTCTAATATCCAAATATTATTCCTTGTCAACCCTTATTAAGTCATCAAACTTAGGTATCGAAAAATGAGGGAGATTGTATTTAGCTAAACGAGAGTGAATTTTAGTTTTAGTTTTTGGCAACCATCTCTCATATAAATATAATGGTGCTGCCAAAAGACCAGTTAATATTAATGGTAATAATATAACTATTATTGGCGTTAATATGGCGGCATCTCCAGGAGCTAATACTGGAAATACTTCTCCAATAACTTGAAATAGAACT
>RDOE01000173.1 GCA_011364975.1 Promethearchaeota archaeon
ATCCTATTTCTGTTTGCTCTCATTATTAAATCTTCTATTATCTCCTTTTCTCAATTGTCTGTAAATTTTTTTTTCTATTACAAAAAGCACTAAAAAAGTAATTTTCTATACTTTCACTAAATTTTTTCATTTGTTTGTATATTAGAAATTTTAAATAAAAAATCAAATATTGTTAGTTTGGAGGCTTTTTTCTTGGACTTGTGTAGTCTAGAGAACTTTGAAAATATATCTGAAATGAGAAAAAAAGCAATTATTTGCTCTGATGGAAAAAAAATTGGTCATATCATTGATGTTGTATTCGATTCTAAATTTCAATTACATTCTTTTATTGTTGGTGGTAGTTTTTGGGAAGAGTTTCGTGAATCACTAGGCATTATTGATGATATCGATCCAGTTGTTCCTGTAGAAAACATTGTCGAAATTAATTCTAGGGAGATTCGAATTGATCTTCATAAAGATCAACTAAAACATAAATTTGAAGAAGAGATTTTTCCAAAAAATGGTTTTCTCTATAGTAATCTTAAACGAAAAGGTATTACTGATATTTACGATAGAAAAATTGGTAAAATTTGTAATATGGTTTTCCTCCCATGTGGTGAAGCATCTTTCATTGTTAATTGTCCAAAAGGAAAAAATTTCGTTCCCAAGGGTATTACTTCCAAATGGGATCTATTACTCCCTTCAAATGAGATAGAATCAATTTCAAATGAAAAAATTAAACTAAATATCAATGCTGAAACTTTGGAAAAAACTTTGAATAATCACATTTTAGATGCTGATGCTGCACGAAATTACTTGAATTCTTTAGAACAAAAGAATACTGCTGAATTAAGAGCTTTTATTCGGACTTATCCTGGATATTACCTAAAATAAATATTCATTCTAATCCTGCCTTAATTCACAAAATTTTCTCTTTTTTTAATAGTCACATATAGTGACTACACTTGTAGAGTCTACTTTATGAGATTCCTATAAGTGAATTTCACTTTTAAATGATATAAAGGTGTTTTATTTGTTGGTCACATTTAACCAATTTCATAATATTTGGTGACCAGTCTTTATAGTTTAGAATTAAAAGGAAGACTAGAAAAATGGCTGATAGTAATTCAATATTTGATGAAAATTCATTAGAAATAAACGCTGAAACTAAAGAAGAAATGGAAAGAATTGAGAAGAGACGATTCCGTCATTTCATTTACTTTTTTTCAGGGCAACAAATTTCTATTTTAGGATCTTCAGTGGTCTCTTTTGTTCTCATCTGGTGGATTACTGAAACAACTCAAAGTGAACTAATGTTGGGTTTAGCCTCATTATGTAGTTTAGGTCCATATCTTTTAGTAGCTCCCTTCTCAGGAGTAATTGCAGACAAAGCAAATCGAAAAATGCTGCTTTTAATTGTTGATGCTTTGCAAGCTTCGTTTACAGTTGTTCTTACAATAATTTTTATGTTCTTTTATGATCCTAATTCTTCTACTAATAATATTCCATTTTTAATTGGGAGTATTTTTGTTACTTTGGGTCTTAGAGGAGCGATGCAAGCTTTTCATTCTCCAACTGTAGGTGCTATGGTTCCAACTATGGTTCCCGAAAAACACCTTAGTAGAATGAATGGTTTGGCGTATTTAATTAGTGGAGTAATAAATGTTGGAGGACCAGCTATGGGAGCTGTTTTACTTGGTTTATTCGGTATAAGCCTTACAATGTGGATAGACGTAATCACATTCTGTATTGCTGTAATACCATTAATATTTATAAAAATCCCATCTATCTCAAAAGAAGCAAGAAAAGAGCGACCTCCTTTCTTTACAGAATTCAAAGAGGGAATTAGTACAATAAAAAACATAAAAGGACTTTTTGCTTTGATTTTCATTGCTACTTTAATCAATTTCTTCTTATCACCATTAAGTACTTTATTACCAATTTTTGTTAACAAAGTTCATGGAGGAAATGAAGATAATTATGCTCTTGTTGTTGGAATACTCCAAGCTGGTATGATCGTTGGTGGTTTATTTATGACCTTCTTTAAAGGTTTTAAAAATAAAATACGTACAGCAATAATATTAGTAGGAGTTATGTTTCTAGGTCAGGCACTTCTATATGTAGTTCCCACCACTATTAATGGAAGATTCTGGATTCTTGGTGTTATATTATTCTTAGCAATTTTGACTAATCCTGCTGCAAATGTATCCTTATCAACATCGTTACAAGTAATTGTTCCAAAGGATAAAATGGGTAGAGTTAGCTCAGTTCTTGGATTTATGTCTATGGCAATTACACCATTAGGGAATTTCCTGTCAGGACTTATTGGTGAATTTGTCCCAATTGGGATTCTGTTTCTTTCATCATCTATAATTGGAATTGTTATAATGTTTGGTATCTACTACCTCTCCTCTGCAAAGAACTTAGATAAAGAAATTTCTAAAAAAATTGAGGAAATTAAAAGATTAAAAGATGAGGAGGTAGAAAAATCAGAACTTGAAGAGGAATTTATTTTTGAAACTACTGATGAACCAGCAAAGCCATTAAAACCAACTTTAGCAACAGAAAGTACCTCAACGGTAAATTCAGGAGCTTCTTTAGATTGAATAGTATGCGAAAACTTTTAGAGATAATTATAAAATTAAATACTCGGAGAATGACGACGACGCCCCAGTCTGAGGTTTCCACACCATAAAAATGATGAGCATGCGACGAACTGACTCCATTATTTCACTAATTGAGAAATATCCTTTTAGTTCATTATTTATGAGTATTGAATTCTATTATTTTATAAAATAGATCAAGAGCTCTTTTTGCACATCCAAGAGGTCCAAGATAAACATTTGGATGCCCTTTACCTCCAAAAGTTCGAGGATGTTCTGGATCTTTATCTTTTACAAGTCCAACAATATGGAGTTGATTTAAACTTTTGGAATGCATTATTTCATCTCTGCATCCTTTAATAAAAAATTCTAACTCCTTTTTGATTTCTATATTAATAGAATTATTTTCAAGAGCTTCATTTAAAATCTCACCAACTTTTGGCCATTGTAAAATTTCTAAAACGTTGCCTTTTTTATGTTGATTACTCCAAAGTAAATATTGTTCTGTTGCCAGATAAAAAGTTAAAGTAGCAGAAATAAAATTTCCCTCTACAAAACAAGATTTTGCTTCACCATAAAGTAAATTTGAATTTGGATTCATATTTAGATGTTTTCGTTTACTTAAAATTAATTGTTCTTTTGTTTCAATCATTTTTATTCTTTCATTTTTATCTTCTAAATACCAAATATTTGCGAAATGATCTTCCATAACACTCACTATGTAATTAGATTGAATGAGTATAATTCTTAAATCTTTTATGATGAATTAAAACGCTTTTTTGAAATTGATGGAATAAAGTTACTGACTCCTTCAATTAATATATTCATTTTATTCTACTATATTTAAGTTTTAAGAGTAATCAAATTTCTTTAAAATGAAATCAGATTTATTGAATTATGTCTGATTATGTAATTAAAGAATATGAAATAGGTTTTGAAAAACAACACAGAAATATCGATTCTCAAATTATAAAAGATTGGGCTTGGCCATTTGAAGGATTTACAGATATTTACGAATCTTCAGATTTTGATCCGGAATCAGTTCTTTCATGTTTCAAAGGAAATAAAATGATTGGTTATATAGCTTCTATATTTATGGCTGAAGGTCCTGCTATAAACAAGATTGAAGGAATGGGAGTCTATATGGATATTCCAAGAGTTTTAGCAGAATATGAAGAAGTTGCTGATTTATTAATGGAGAATTTTCTGGATGTAATTAAAACTAAAGGAGTAAAATTAATTCGGACTAGAGCAAATACAATGAGAAAGAATAGTATTCCTCTAGTTAAAAAGTGGGGATTTGTACCTCATCCTGATTTCAAATTAGGGTACAAAATTTATTATACTTATGATTTAAGTAAAGGTAAAATTAATTTACCTACAGATGATTTACAAGTTTTCGATTTAGATAGAGATTTAGATGATTGCGCTAAGGGTCCCTCAAAGCATTTTAAAACGCCAATTAAAAATGTAAAGAAATGGATAACTGAAACAAATGCTAGAATGGATTTAGTTAGTCATTATGTGATTCGTAAAAACAATGAATTAGTAGGTTATTGTAATGCTTACCCAAATCCACTTGTTAAGGATATAGTAGCTACTTATTATATTGAGGCAAAAAATAACCATTATATGAAACAGTTAATTGTAAAAACTATTAATGATTGTATCGATAAGAAATATCGACTTTTCTTAATAGATCTAATTGGTTATCTTCTACCTTTTAAAAAACTCGTGGAATCATTGAATTTTGAAAATGCTTGTACATGGGAAATATTAGAGAAAAAATTACAATAAATTAAAAAAAAGATTTTCCATTTTAAGAGATTAATTTTTATTTTTCTTTTTTAATTTTTTTTAATGATTTAATTGTCCCTGAAACTTTCATTATATGTATTAATATTTTAGAGTCATTAATTTGATTTAAAGATGCTAA
>RDOE01000174.1 GCA_011364975.1 Promethearchaeota archaeon
AAAATTCTTAAATGAATTTATAAAAAAAATCTTAATTAAAAGAGAGTTCTTTGGTTATTTAGAAGTCTAACATATTGTTTCATAAATTCCGGTAAACCGAGCCATGAAGGGGAAGTTACTAAATTTCCATCTGTAATTGCGATATTAGGGGGATAATCATTTTCAATTTTTGCTCCTAGAAGAGAACATTCTAACGCAATAGAGGGGTAAGGACACATCTTTTTCTCTCTTAAATATTCAATATCATCGGAAAAAGCATCTGCATTTGCAAGAATTTGAGGACCATGACAAATCGCACCTATTGGTTTATCATCTTTCATAAATTGAATTACTAATTTTCTGACTTCAGGTAATAATGATAAGTATTCAGGTGCTCTACCTCCAGGTAGTATTAATCCATCGTATCTCCTTGTTTCTGCTTCGATATTCTCCCAATCAAATCCATTTCCAAGCGTAAATGGGTGACCTAAGGATTCAGAATATGTGACTGGTTTACCCCTTCTAACTAATTTCCAATCTTCGTTTGAAATAGCGTGAATGGCAGTTTTTATTCGGTCACCTTTATCTCTGCCAGGGCTAATAATATCTACATCATAACCTAACATCTTTAATGATGCAAAAGGAACCATCAATTCATAATCATCAACAAAATCTCCTGCTAATATTAATATTCGCTTCATGATATTAATTAGCTCTCAATTTAAATTGTACTTTCATTTTTCAATAATTCTTTAATCTTCTCAATTAATTTTTCTGCAGTAAACTCATATTTATACTCATCCAAGAGCAATTTATTGGCTATTTCTTTACTTTTTTCTGCGGCTTCTAAAGCATTCTCATAATCTCCAAGCTCAAAATAACAATCTGCAATTCTATTATAGCTTATGTGCGCATAAAACCCTCTAGGGTTAATATTAACTGCTTGTTTAAACTTCTCAATAGCTTCTTCATATTCACCAAATTGCATAAGCACTTGCCCAAAGGTATCAAAATTATTAC
This sequence comes from Promethearchaeota archaeon, assembly GCA_011364975.1. Taxonomy (GTDB): domain Archaea; phylum Asgardarchaeota; class Lokiarchaeia; order Sigyniarchaeales; family SOKP01; genus SOKP01. Next base: position 1,000 of record RDOE01000174.1, read on the forward strand.
CATCCTCGGGGTGGAGTGTTATAAGGTTTTCTCCAGCTTCAATTGCTTCATTCTGTCTGTTTAATGCCGCTAAATAAACCACTCGATTATTAAGTGCTAAAGTGTTATTAGGGTCTAAACTTAAAATTAGATCAACAGTATCTATACCTTTTTTGTAGTATTCAAAAGCATGCTCCCGGTCACTTTCCACAATCTCTTTCCTCTTTCCAATAGAATAAAATGTAAATGATTCTAATATATGTAATGAAATAACTTTTTCTGAAAATTTGTTTATATAGTTAGGTATTAATTCTAATACTTCTAATTCTTTTTCAGTTTTCCTTAATAATGTTAATTTTGTAATTACTAATTGATAATTAGTTGAGTCTATTTCTATTGCTTTATCAACATACTTTAAAGCATTATCCATTTCATTAATACGATAATTTATTAATGCACTTAATTGGTAAAACCTAGCTATACGATAATCAGATTTTTCTACCGAAATTGCATTTTGTATTGATTCATTGAACTTATTAATGTTTTTATCTTCTTCAGAAAAATTATATACTAAATTATATCCTGAAATCAACGCTTTAGCAATGAATGATGTGGGATGATCTGGAAATTGAATATTGAGTTGATACGCCATTTCTAATGCCTCCTCGATCATACCCCTTGCGGTATAAGAAAAAATCAGCATAAACAGAGCTGCAGTATCAATTCGACTATTCTTAGTAAAAATGTCAAAGCCTAACTTTGTAGTAATAAATTCCTCTACTTCTTTATATTTATTATTAAAGCAAAGTGTCATAGCTTTAATTATTAATAATTCTTTATCGCTTGGATTCTTTTCTATTGCCTTTTCAATTATTTCTGCATCTAAGCCAGCTTTAAAAAATGATCCACCTGTACTGTAAATTAAACTTTTAATTCGTAATGCAAATAAATTTCCTGGGTCAGAATTCAAAATATTATCGACTAATTCAAGGGCTGCTTTCCAGCGACTCGTTCTTAATAAAATTTGAGCTTTTTGAAGGTTTAAAACTGTATTATTTGAACTCTCTAGCCCTTTACCTATTATTTCTAGCGCTTTTTCGTAATTTCCTATATCAAAATAATTCAATGACTGGAATAAATATCCAATATAGGATTCAGGTGAATCTTCAATTAATTTCGAAATAAGGTCTATTGATTCTTTAAAGTTATTCCGTAATGTAAGAATTATGTCTTTAATAATTATTTTCTCTAATTCATTCAAACTGTTTATGTTTTGTGAAAAAATTTCTTCCAATTTCCCCAATTTTTCTCGATATAACAAATTTTTTATTTTATCAAAGAAGTCTGAATTTTCTTTCGATATAAATTCGTTCCGAAATTCAGGTGTAATAAGAAAATTCATTTTAGTTAAATAAAATGGCTCTAATGATTCAATTATTTCATTATTGATATAGTAGTAGAATTCTTCTTCACCATTTATAAACGGACCTCCTGGTCCTGTAAAGGGTTGATATTCATTGTAAAAGGAGGGAAAAATCAAACTTTCTAATCGTTCACTAGCATTTAAGAGTGTTTTTCGTGTTTCGATTTTATAGGCTAAATGAGCAATATAATCCTTTAGAAATTTCTTCAGTACTTTCTCTAATCGTTTATCAAATATAGTCATTGTAATTTCATCTAAGATATCTTTGATAATTTTATCTATCTTTAGCATTTCCGCTTCATTTAATGACTTAGAATAAAATCTATTGAGGAACTCATATTTTGTAATGTGATCCTCAACAATAGCAAGTAGAATCCTTTCAATTTTTTCATTTTCTTGGAAATAGTATATTTTCTCGTCATCAACTTCTAACTTAAAAAACTTTATAGGATAAATGTCTCGCTCATCCACTATTTTTCTAAGAAAAAATTTCAGTGTAATAGGATCAATATCATAATCTATTGCAAATTTATCAGGATTTATATATTTTGGATACTCATCAGGATGGTTTAAGGATAGAAATAGTAAAATTTTATCAAAATCCTCCTCTTCAGAAATATCCTCAACTTTAGTATAATCTAATTTCAATGCCATCGTTAAAAATCTATATTTTATATCATTTTCCTCGATTTCATATTTATCAAAGAATTGACTTGTTCGTTCTGTAATGATCTCAATTCGTTTACTTTCCTGATTCAATAAAGACTGGCGGTCTAAATCATACTCTTTTAACATTCTTAGATATTCAAATTCCCCAGAAGGTGTAATAAGATATTCACGATTATCGGTTTTCTCAATATATGCCAATTCTATTAATTTATTTATTGCTTTTGATAATGAGGATTGATTTATCAAAATGGGGGGTTCTATGAAATCAGACCATTTACAAGCGGAATTATTATAAAGCATCCAAAGAATTGTATGGTCATAATTTCTTTTCTTAGTTATGAGTTCTGGTGGATATAATAACTCACTATCTACTTTTTCTTTACTTTGCAACTCAGAAAATCTAATAATTCCTTCAGATGTTATTTTATATACTCCTTTTTTCATTTTTTCTACAAGTCCTTTCTCAAGCAAGATTCTCATATATTTTGAAAGTGTGGCTTGGCTAATATTAATTGGATCGGACAGAAAATGAGCCCATTCACATTTATCATTGTTCTTTAACATCCAGAGGATTATAAATTCAAAATCTTTGTTTAAGGTTGTAGGTTGTATAATAGTATCAGGAGGATAAATTACCTTCTTTGTTATACTCATAATAGAATAATATACAAACTTCAATTTAAAGTTTGTTCGAGCGAAGTTTGTCGATCGTTCGAGGTTCGCGCGAACTCTCTAAAGTCAAACTATATAAGAACAACTGAACTAATTAAAATTAACAAACAAAAAAAGTGATTGAAAAAAATGGCTCAAATATTACTTAAAAATCAAGCTTCCAAGGCGGAAGAGAAAGAAAAAGAATTTGTAATAATTAGCCCAGCAGAATTCCAAATCCAAATCCCAAAACTTGAGGGTTCCATCCCTCAAGCAAGGGATATTAAACAAAAAAATGAGAACTCAAAGAAAAGTTTTTCAAAATTATTCAAAAATAGAAAGTATGAGCCTAAATATTTAGAAGAAGTAGTAAGAATGACTCGCTATAAAATAAATGTCGATAATCAAGCGTTATTTGTTCGCAAATTTATGGTTTGAATTAAATATTAAAATTAAAAATAAAAGAGTGTGATAAAAAATGAATCTAGAATTAAAAAATAAGGAAATAATAATCAGAGCTCCTGGATACGATTCTGATTATTTTTAAAAACTTGAGGTGAGGAATTAATATGAAAGATAAAAAAGAGAAG
>RDOE01000175.1 GCA_011364975.1 Promethearchaeota archaeon
CGCAGGAAATTCTTCCCCTTTAAATGCTGGAGCGACTGCAGCGGTATTGATGGAAGCAGAAGAAGCAAAAAAGAGAGGTATTGAACCGATGGCCCGCATTATCTCAATGGGATGGGCAGGTGTAGATCCTCACACAATGGGACGAGGTCCAGTGCCAGCCACCAAAAAGGCATTAGAGTATGCTGGATTAAAAGCAGACGATATTGACTTCTGGGAGATTAACGAGGCATTTTGTATCGTTGCTTTAAACTGTATGGACAAATATAATATTCCAGAGGAAAAAGTAAATGTTATGGGGGGCTCAACAGCCATCGGTCATCCATTAGGTTCTACTATGGTAAGGCTTACTGGCACCTTAGCGCGGATATTGAAAGATAATAAGGCAAAGTATGGTGTTGCTAACGCTTGTGTTGGCGGTGGACAAGGTGTAGCAACGGTAATCGAGAATATTGATGCTTAAAGTCACTCAATATAATTTATAAATACTTTTTTTTAATTTGTACCTAATCTGATTATTCAAAAACAATCTAAATTTATTTACAATTATAAATATAATTAAGTTTATGGTACGAAAAATATCAGGATTAAATTTAGAGATAGTTGGTGAAAAACCAACTGAAAAGGTTTATACGTATACTTCTAAAGATATAATCCTTTATGCACTCGGAATTGGTGCGCAGATTGAAGAACTCCCATTTATTTATGAAAATTATCATAGTGGGCTCAAGGTGTTTCCAAGTTATGCAACAGTAGTAAGTAAAACGGCATTACCAAGAATGGGAGAAATAGATTTTCCCAGATTTATTCACGGTGAGGAACTAATAAGGCTTTATGAACCATTTGAACCAAGAGGTGAAGTAAAATGCAATGGTCAGGTAAAAAGTATATTTGATAAGGAAAAAGCAGCATTAGTAAATGTTTCCTTTACGGGAACAAATAACAAAGATATTAAAATATTCGAAGTTGAATCTGCATTTTTTTATTTAGGTGCGGGTGGTTTTGGTGGCGAAAGAGGTCCAAAAACTGAGGATTTAAAACCTCCAGAAGGAAAAGCTCCAGATTTTAGCATCTCATATCCTACGGCAAAAACACAAGCAGCTTTGTATCGGTTAAGCGGAGATTATAATCCTTTACATATAGATCCTGAAGCAGCAAAGCATGGAGGGCAAGAGTGTCCTATCCTCCATGGTTTATGTACTTATGGGTTTGCCACAAGAGCAATATTATATGGTGCTTGCGATGGCGATATCTCTCGCTTTAAGGAATTTAAAGCCAGGTTTACCAATGTTGTGTATCCTGGAGATACGTTAATTACTGAAGGTTGGAAAGAAAAGGATCGTTATATTATACAAGTTCGAGTTGGACAACGAATTGTATTGAGTAATGCATATGCCATCATAAAATGAGTGTTCAACACATTACACTATAGATATGTAATTTATATGACCAATTTGAATAATTTAACTTTAATAAGAAGCTCAATGTTGTTTTTTCGGATGTTTTTTGTCATAAATGTATTGTGTTCTAAGTGCGGTAAGAATTCTTTTAAACCGTCTTTTTACATATATTTTTAGATAAGGATCATGAAATAGATAAAATCTATCATCTTTTATTCCTCTAATCACAGACTCTGCTACATCATCAGGGTGTAATGCTCGACTAAACATCATTTCTCGATATTTTATTCGGCGTTTCAATAATTCTCGAGCTTCAAAAGGCATTTTTTCATAATCTAAATTTGAGAATTTATTTCTTTCAGTATCTCCAATATTAGTTAGAGTAAAACCAGGTATAATTACCTTTATTTTGATCTTAGATTTAATTTGGAATAATTCATAAGAGAGAATTTCACTTAGAGCTGTTACTGCATGTTTCGTCACTCCATAAATTCCACCATCAGCGATTAATCCAAATCCGGAGGAGGTGTTAATAATCAGACATTCTGTGTCTTGCTTAAGCATAATTGGGATAAATGTTTTGACCGCATAGAATATCCCATCAATATTTACTCTAAATACAGAGTCCCACTCTTCTACTGATTTCTCCCAAATTGGTCCACCAATCGAAATACCCGCATTATTAAATAGAATATGAACCTCTCCGTACTTTTCAAGACATTTATGAGCAAGGACTTCTATGTCATTTCTATTAGAAACATCGATTTTTAATGCTAAAACATTTTCAGTTAAATTTTTAAGTTCTGAGTCAGTTTCTTTTAATCGTTCTTCATTTGTATCCGCTAATACAAGTTTCATTCCTTCTAATGCGCATTTTTTAGCAATACTTTTGCCAATACCGCTCGCTGCGCCAGTTATTACAGCTACTTTATTAATAAGGTTTTCCATTTTAATATTCCTCTATCATTTAACGATAACTAAAATTTGTATTCTCAATTAAGATAAACTAATATATACAGACTTAATTTTTAGAAAAAAAATCTTTATAATTCAAGAATATACTATTATTAATATACAGTATAGATTTAATCTTAATTATTTAAATTGTATTAATTATGAGTTATAGTTTTTACAGATCGATGGATGATATCAAAAAAAGGTTTAAAGAACATGAATCCGGCGACTTTATTGGAGCTGAGATGGTGGTTGCATTCTGGGAAACTAAACCTGAAATTGTGAAAAAATTGCTACCTCCACCATTGAAACCAGTTAAATATCCTCTAGCAAACACATTTGTAGGCGACTTTCCCAAAACTAATTTTGGGTTACCCTATCGAGAATCTGCCTTGTTTTTAAGATCTCAATTCAATAATGTCCCCGGCAATTATTGCCTTGGAATGCATCTTGAGGGTCCTGGAGCTGATCTTGGAATGGCTGGCGGTAGAGAAAGCTATGGATTCCCAAAAAAATGTGCAAAAGTTGTTTTTAACCTTAAAGGCGATAAATTTGAAGGATGGTCAGAACGACATGGGGTTAGAAATGTTCATATTAAAGCGAAATTAAACGGAAAACCAAATACGCCAGATATAGAAAAAATATTAGCAGAAACAGCTGCTGCTTCAGGAGATACCATTGCCTACAATTTTAAGCATTTTCGGGAACCTGGAGGGAACAATTATGATTATAAGCCCGTTTTAACTTCTTCCATCACAGTTTATAGACCAGAAATTCAAATACTTGGAGAAGTAGAAATTACATTAGGCTCTTCTATTCACGATCCCTGGGCAGAAATTGAAGTAGTTAGACCATTAGGAGCTTTATATCTAAAGGGTACTAATTCAATGACTACTGGTAAAATTGAAGCAGAAGTAGACCCTAAGGAATTTTTACCTTACTCTTTCTTAAAAACCGATTGGTTTTGAAATTTATATCAATTCCTATTTTTTTTGGTTTTTATAATATTTTTCTGAATAGAATAAGAGATATTGTTTTAAAGTAAAAACAAATTAAAAAAAAAGAGTTAAGTTATATTTTTTACAATTTTCGTTTCTTTTGTACTACAAACATAATTCCTAGCATAGTAATAAGCATTGAACCCACTATAATAGCAGTCATGAAACCGGTAATTTCTGGATATTCACTGGGTAATCCTACATAGCGTAGTAAGGGCCATGAAATATCACCATAGTACATGCTCGCTTCCCAATCTTTCCAAACAGGGATTCCTTCTAAGCTTTGAGAGACATAAACATATGGATATTGTTCATTTTGTTCAAAATCAACAATATTACTTATCCATTTAGCTCTGTCGGTAACATTCGACATGTACATACGACCTATCCAATAATCAACATCTTCACTATAAGTGAAAGCTAAATTAAACCAAGCATACCACCAAAAGCCAGGATCGGTCCAAAATGTTTTAGTTATATCACCACCCAAACCATAATATGCAAGATAATAATCTCGCCATCGTCCTTGATTCATATCCCCATAATTTGATTTCAAGTATCCTTCAGGAACGGTTTCGGGGTAATTCCAATCCATAGTAAACCCATGTGCAGCATATACGGGAAAACCGGTAACCCAATAGGCTCCAACTTGATCCCACATATTGGTAGTAAGTTGATGCCAACCATCTTCATTATTAGGATTAGTTAGAGCAACACCAATATCTGCTATTGAATCTTGAAATACACTTTTGAGGAAAATGTTCTTTTGATCCCAATATAAATCAAATAGGAAAATGGGGTTGGTATTAGCTATATTTTGCCATTGTATGTCAGTGCTATTGATTGTAAGGCCTCTGTCATTACAAATAGTTCCG
>RDOE01000176.1 GCA_011364975.1 Promethearchaeota archaeon
AAATTTAACATCTTATTGCTTTTATCAATTAAATCTGCATTATTCCATATTTGCCCAAAAAATCGTAAACCATAAGCGGATCTAATATTTAGAAACCACGCCGTATTAAAAATTACCGCTATACGATGCCTTTTTGAATAATTTTGAAGATACTCCTCGATTTCATCCTTATTTATAAATTTAAGGGGTAATTTCTCTTTTCCTAACCAAGAAGGGCCCCAAAATCCTCCACAATCAACATTATTTATCTTAAGATTTCCCCAGTATTTATGGCGTTCAAATATAGCATTAAAGCTCTCTTTAACATTAATTTCGTATGGTAAAATTTGAGGCTCTAATTTTTGATATAAATTTCTTCGAATATATTTCTGCCAAAAGAATTCATTAATATAGGTTAAAATTTCAGAAAGCGATTTATCTTTAAAATAAATAATATAGTATCTAAATGTTAAGTCAGTACCAGCTTTAATATTGAAATTCTTATGAGGCGAATGTTTAAAAAATACATGCTTATATGGTTTGTAATTCCCAAATCCAAAAGAAATGTAAGGATATTCTTTAGGATGATCTGAATTTAAATTAAAATCTAAGAAGGATTGAAAGGGTCTATTTTGTTCTAATGTTTTTAAATCGGGTATCAAAGCAAAAGCGATATTTTTCTTCTTATATATGATCACAGGTGATCGAAATACATGATCACCAATAACTAAATTATCCTTAGGTCGAATATGGGGAACCCATGTAAAATCAGGGGTTTTTCCTAATAGAATGTTATAATAGATCGCTAATTTTGATAATTCTAATTCTCGATTTGTTACTAATTTATACCTAATATGAAGAATGTTACTTTCTTCTAAACAGTAATCCAAGTTAATTGAAATATCCTCATCTTTAAGATAGTAATATAATTTCTTTTTTTTCCGCCGTTCAAAAGAAACTAATTTGGAAAATTTACTTTCTTTAGACCAAAAGATCAAAGTACTATGATTTTTTATATTTTTCAGTATTGGAATCCATTGATCTCCATCTAATATTTCGATCTGTTCAGTAGTGGTTCGATCACTCTCCCTAATAATGACACGGAGATTCTCTCTAATTAAAATGTTTTGAGTTATCTTTCTTACCTCTGTCGCAAATTTAGATCCCGATTCTGTTTATATAATATCTAATCTAATTTTTTAAAGCTTGCAATATTTTAAATTATTATGATTCCGTCTATAGAATGGACAGAAGAAAATACGGTTAAAATGATTGACCAAACTGTTTTACCATTTGAGTTAAAATTTTTGGAGTTAAATGATTATAGAGATGTTGCACATTCAATTAAAATCATGAATATTAGAGGAGCACCAGCTATTGGAGTTGCTGCTGCTATGGGTATGGCATTAGCTACAATCGAGTATAAAATATTACCAAAGAAAGACTTTATTACTTCTATGGAAGAAGCTGCTAATCTTATTCAAAGTACGCGTCCTACAGCATCCAATTTATTCTGGGCTGTTAATAGGATGTTAAAGATTATTACTAGTGCTCCTGACGATCCTCCAAACATCTCAGAACTCGTAATTGAAGAAGCTAAAATCATGGCTCAAGAAGATATCAATGTTAATAAAAATATAGGGAAAAATGGAGCAAAATTGCTAGCAGATAATGATATTGTTCTGACTCATTGTAATGCAGGTTCTTTAGCTACTGTTCAATATGGGACTGCTCTTGCTCCAGTAAGGTATGCTATTGAACAGGGAAAAAGAATCAATGTAATTGCAGACGAGACACGCCCAAGGTTACAAGGAGCACGATTAACTGCTTATGAACTTCATTATGATAAAATTCCCGTTAAAGTTATTTCAGATACTTCTTCAGGATTGTTGATGCGATTAGGAAAAATTAACAAAGTGATAGTTGGTACTGATAGAGTCACCTCCGATGCAGTGTTCAATAAAATTGGCACATATTTAGTAGCATTAGCTGCAAAAGATAATAGTATTCCCTTTTATGTAGCCGCCCCTACTTCCACATTATCTCTTCATGAAACCATTAAGGATGTTGTTATTGAACAAAGAGATAGCAGTGAAGTAAGCCATATTTTGGGTAAATTAAGAATTGTTCCGGAAGGTGTTGAATGTTTGAATTATGCCTTTGATATTACACCTTTTAAATTAGTTACTGGAATTATTACTGAAGATGGAGTGTTCACACCCCAAGAATTATTAAAGAAGTACAAATAAACTATTTATTTTTACAATATTATTATTTCTTAATCTAGCATTTAAAAAAGTAAAAAGTGATAGCATTTTGAACTTGGAATTTCTAGACGATAACATGAAAAATGCACTTTTCAAGATTTTTATTTTTAGCTCAATACAAGCGATCTGTTTTATTACTTTTGTTATTATCTCGGGAATTACGGGCAGTTTTGATTGGCCAATTGAACGACAAACAAGCAGTATCGCTGGAATAATAATTCAAATTATTAATTTGATAGTTTTAATAGATGGTATGATAATTGCGATTTATGTCATAATCTTTATCATTTTAATAGTAAAGGGGTAATAATTTACATTCCTAGACATAAATCTCGGCGAGTTTTTCTTTTAAATCATATAAATTTTTGGTACGTGCTATTTTTACCCTAATATTTACTGAATCGTTTATCCCTTTAGTTAGCCAAATCATATTTCTTTTTAGTTCTCTGAACTTATATTCTTCGGCACAGTAAAGTAAATTGGGATTATCTTTAAGGTAATCATCTATACAACTTTCATAAATATTTCCAAAATCTTTCCATTTGTGTAAATTATTCTCAAATTTTACCAATTTTGAGTTTGTTAAAAATTCGTCTACTTGTTTAAATATTTCTGGATTCCCCATACTCCCTCGCCCGATCATTAGAGCATCTACATTAGTGTAATCAAGAAATTCCTTAGCAAAAATAGGATTATCAATATCTCCATTACCAATTATAGGAATATTTAGTGAGTTCTTTATTTCTTTAATTGCATCTAGATTGAGCATAGAGCCATTAAATTTTGCTTGGATGCTCCTTCCATGAATAATCAAATATGATATTCCTGAATTTTTTAAAGTTTGAATTATCTCTCTTAGATTATCATTATGAGTAAAGCCGGTTCTTATTTTAAGTGATACCGGTTGTGATGAGTATTTAACAGCAATATTTAAAATTGAGTTTAGCAAATCAAGATCCTTTAAAAGGTAACCTCCTTCTTTTGCTCTAATTGCTCGCTTTGAGGGGCAACCAGCATTAATATCTAAAATATCAAATTTATAACTACTAAGGAAATCAATTGATTTCTTTAATGCTAGACCATTAGATCCAATTAATTGAATACTTACGGGCCTCTCTTCTTCAATTTTATGTAAATATTGCTCTATTGAGCGCGGATTTTTTTCAATTCTTTTCGTATATAACATTGGAACACTTACTAAACCCACTTTATTAAGCTTTCTGCAAAATCTTCTATATGGACTTGTTGTAATATCTAATAAGGGGGCCAAAATAAGATTATTTTCTAAAGATAGAGTTCCAAGTTTCATATCGTAATGTAATCACTAATTTAAATCCATTTAGATTATATAAAGAAGAAATTTTTAAAAGCGTGCAGTTTTTCCTAATTAAATATTTCATATATAGATTAAAATTTAAAATATTACACATGTGAAAAAATTTACTATGAGTCCATTTATTTCAGAATTTTCTTTTAAAAAAACACCCAAAAAAATAACATATCTCGATGGTCCTGCATTAAATTTAACTAATGAATTGAGTTTTTATCATAATAAGAATCGATTTAGAAAGGAATTAACTCGGTTACAATTAATTTTCAAAAATTTTATTAATCAATCACTTCCAGCTTCAGGTATAAGAGATTCTTATTTAAAACAAGAATACAGTGATAATTATTTAATTGTTATATTAACAAATAAAGATATTATTAAAAATGCAACTGAGATTGTCAAGGGTATAGACCCAATAATTATGAATCCTGGTTGTTTTTATATTGAATCGAAAAGTG
>RDOE01000177.1 GCA_011364975.1 Promethearchaeota archaeon
AAAAATAGTTATTAAGATTAAACTAATTTTTGGGCGTTAGTTTGCCACTCGATAACCTTTTTGACAGAAACTCCACTCATTCTTGAAGCTAAAACTTCTGGATTAGCCTTGAGTAAAGCTTCAATGGTGGTTATATTCTGCTCTTCTAAATTATTTGCTGTACCTTCTCCAATCCCTTTCACGTCAAGCAAGGTTAACTCTTCGGGCTCTTCGTTTGACTTAATACTCTCTTCCTCTGCTTCAATATCATCTTCAAAGATCTCTTCTACTTCGAAATCTAAACCTTTCACATTGGGCATCTCGGATGTTTCCGTATCTGCAATGCCAACCGAGGTAATGAAGAACTCACATTCTTCAGGAGGGAGATCAGGAGCATCAACAATAACTGCTCTTCGCTTGAGAGAGTTATTGGAAGAAAATCCTTTAGTTTTAAACATGACACGGAAATGACAGCCGTGTCCAACGATATTTCCTCCAATTGCATCATCAGAAGAGAACATACCGACCATTTTGGTCGCTACTTGATTGGTAAGTAAAATGGCACAATTGTAAGTTTCTGCTACTCTTGAAAGAGCGTGGATCATATTGTTGAGTACCGCTTGTCTTCTTGCTAGCATGCCAATTCCAATATATTCCGCGCGCATTAACGCCATAAGACTATCTACTACAATTAATCGAACATTTCGGGTTTTGCAGAGGGTTTCCGCTTTTCCAATCATTTGTTCTTGATGGTCACTACTATAAATACGAGCATGAAAAATTTGAGCTAACACTTTCTTAGAATCAAGCCCAAATCGTTTTGCAATTCGTTTAATTTTTTCGCGGGAAAAGGTATTCTCCGAATCAATATAAGCCACAGCAGCTCCTAATCCACCTTCTTTTTTCGTTAGTTGAACTGTAACTGCTAATGTATGCGCTAAGTTAGTTTTTCCGGATTTAAATGGGCCAAACACTTCAGTTAACTTTCCTGTAGATAGTCCTCCACCGAAAATACGGTTCAACTCCGAAGAGCCTGTTGTAATATATTCAGTATTTTCATAAATATCCTCCGCAGGAACGAACTCAGTCATCCCTAAGGCGTTTCTAGCATTCCAAATTAGCTTTTTTGCCGTTTTATCCCCTAAACCATCAATTTCTGATATTACTCCAGAAGGGGACATCGCTAATGCTTCAGCCGAACTAACACCGTTCTCTTGTAGAAGTTTGATTTGTCTACTATTAATTCCTTTAATCTGCTCTAAGCTTGACAATTTGTTTCACATCAACTCTAGTTTGTAATTAGATTTACATCTTAGATATGTTAAGCCTTTATAAAGGAAAAAACACGTTTTTTCAATAACTATTCGGACTTATATAAATATTAGGGGATTTCAATCTCAAAGTTAAAATTAATATAGGCTTTAATTATGAGATAGTTTAAATTTTCGGCTATTTCTTTTAAAAGCAATAAATATAAAACAAGGTAAATTAATAAGGATTATGCCTGAAATAAGTGCTAGAAATGTATTAAAAGGTAAAGTAAAGAAGGTAACTCATGGAGCAGTCAATTCTGAAATTCTAGTTACATTACCCGGAGGAATGGAATTAGTATCTATAATTACAAGAGTATCTGCTGAAAAAATGCATTTAAAGGAAGGAACAGAGGTTGTGGCTATAATAAGAGCAAGTAACGTGATGCTTGCTACAGGCTTTTAATTGCAGATAAGTACTTAGATACATTTAAGAAATTTTGATGACTTTATTAAATATAATCGTTTAAAGCTTTTAGAAATTCTCTGGGACTAATCCCATGGGTGAGAACTTCGTGCCACATTTTAAGGTTAGTTGAGGTTAGGGTTTCTTTTCCCAAATTAATTTGGGTAGCAAATTTAATAATAAGATTGTCAATGGAGAGATTTTCATCCTTAAATTGCCCAAAATACCCCCCATAGGCGAGGAACATATTAGTGATCATTTCAATATCCTCTATAGAAAACCGCTTACGGCATTCCTTACATATTACGCCCAAACTTAAACGAGTTTGGTATATTTGATGGCGATTCTTGATAACTGAATGACAAATAGCGCATTTGATCTTTGGTGAAATGGCGGAGTCTGGACAGTTAATCATATTCTTAAGTTTACATAAATCTATTTAAAGGAAAATAAAAAAATGATGGGGATAATTTTGCCTTTAAAAATTAAGTTCTATTTAATTATTTTTTCTCTCTCATAGAAAGAAAAAGGATAAATCCACAATAACGCGCTAACGAACCACACACTTAGCACACATAGGATAGCTCCCTGTAGTAAACTAATATTTATTTGAATAAACATCGAAATTAATAGATTACCCATTATCCCTCCTGTATTCATCATTATTCCATTAAGGGCGTTAATTGAGCTTCTAAGTTTTGGGGGAATCAATTCGGTATATAGGGCAAATTGATTACCGATGGTGAACGCTGTAAGAAAGTATCCTAATAATCCAAAGAAAAATAGAGTGGGAAAGATGTAGAATACTATAAAACATATTATTCCGTGGATTGTTCCCAAAAAGGAAATATTGATGCGTCCCCGAGCTTTACCTTTTTGATATTGCATATCTCCTAACTTTCCTCCAATAATTGCTCCTGGTAGAGCACCTAATCCTGCTATCAAGAAAATTAAGGTTGCAAAGGAATTATTTTTGAACGCTCTAGTTAAATAAAGAATACTCCATGTTGCTAAGGTGGACATCGCGATCCACGAACCTAATACTGTTCCCAAAATTCCTAAAATTGACTTCTTTCTTAACAGATTTAATGCTTCTTTTCCTTTGAATCTATAAGTATAAAATGATTTTTCACACACCTCTCGTATACGTTCTTTTCCAAAGAAGAAGAAACATAATAAAGGGATAGCTGAAATCACTGAAGCACAACTATATATTAATCGCCATCCTGTTCCAGAGCCAAAAGAGCCAAAAATACTTCCTAACAACATCCCACAACCATTTCCGAATACTAATGCTATATGCATCATTCCGAATTTTGCTCCTCGTTGTTCAGGAGTAAATAGATCACTTACCATTGAAAATCCTAAGGGAAGAAAAGAACCAATACCAATGGCCCCTACTACGATTAATATAACTATTTGGCTGAAATTTGACACTAATGAAATTAATCCATAACAAATAATCCAGATCATATTCATGATAAAAAAGAGTCCCTTTCTGGAAACTTTAGCATAAATTCTATCACCAAAATAACCCAATATTATCATTGTTAGCATACCTATAAGTAAATTTAAAGAAATTACGATTCCAAAACCAGAGCTGGTGGTGAAAGGCAACAAATTTATGATGTTGGCAATATTGGGAGGCAATATGCCTAAACAAAAATACATCATGAAATATGTAAAAAATATAAACAAAAAGGTCCGGTTTTGATTTTGTTCATTGTCATGCTCTTCTATTTCATAATATGTGCTATTTATTCGAATTTGTTCTATAAGTATATACAATTTTAACTTTTTAAGCTCGGTTCTATTATTTCTCTTTGCATTAACATTAAAAGATCTAAATTTTGTTATTTTTACCTCAACCATATCATTACGCTCTTTTTTTTTATAATTATAATAATACAAATCCACTTCTGGATAATTCGTACATTTTCTGTACATAAAACTCAGAATTAGTATCTAATATTTCTAGGGTCTTTAATTGTGTTTCAATAGACTTAGAAAGATTAATCCGGAGCATCTCTAATCGATCGTATAATTGTGAAAAGAATGGTTTCATAATTTGTTCCTTCACATTATAACTGACTTCATGGATAAGGATTAGAAATATTTGTTCCCTTTGGCAACTCATTATTAAGGGGAATAATTGGCATACATAAAAATCGTCTAAGATTTTGCTTCGAAGGTATAAATCTTCTTCTTGCATGAGCCAATATCGTAAGTGATGCGAAATATTATCAATAATTATAACCTTAAGATGAGGAGGAAAGAATCGCTCAGGAAAGGAGCTTAAA
>RDOE01000178.1 GCA_011364975.1 Promethearchaeota archaeon
GTTGAGTTCCAAGTGTATCAGCACAAACTTGTCCAAATAAATCAACTTGTAGAGCAGAATTAATGGATATTAAATTATTAACTCTTCCAGCTATCATAACGTTATTGGTGTAATCCACAGGATGCATCTCAACATTAGGATTACCATCCACAAATCTATAAAGACGATTTGTACCCATTAAGAACGTAGCAGTAAATTTACCCGGATGTAAATTATTATACTTATTTGTTATAACTCCCTTCTCATATAGATCCACTACTCCATCCGAAAACATTTCGGTGTGAATTCCCAAATCTCTCTTTCCCTGTAGAAATTTTAAAGCAGCATCGGGTATTCCTCCGATACCTAACTGAAGATTTGCATGATCGGGAACCAATTCCGCAATATATCGTCCTATTTTTTCTTCAATTGGTGTAATCGTAGGGAGAGGGATTTCTATTAAAGGCCTATTAGATTCCACAATATAATCTATATCTGACACATGGATATAAGCACCATTAGTTCTTGGCATTTGCTCATTTACTTCTGCAATGACTATTTTCGATGATTCTGCAGCTTGTAACGTATAATCCACAGATATACCATAACTTAAATAGCCTTGCTGATCAGGTGGAGAAAGTTGAATTAGGGCAACATCTACCGGTAAAATGTTGTTTCTAAAAAGACGTGGTATTTCAGAAAAAAAAGTAGGAGTATAGTCTGCTCTACCCTCTCTTATAGCCTTCCTAGTCCCCGCTCCTGCAAATAGAGAATTATGACGAAAATGGGATTCCATTTCAGGTAAACAATATTTACATTCTCTTAGAGGAACCATGTGAACAATTTCAACATTTTGAAATCGCTCTTTTTGCCTTACTAGCTCATCTACTAAAACTATCGGCTCTCCTGCTGCATGACCAAAAACTATTCGATCTCCAGATTTTATATTCGCTATAGCATCCTCTTTTGAAATAACTTTTTGTAAATATTTTTCTTTCCAATCTTTCATTTAGAATCCACATTCATGATTTATATTATGTTAAAATTATGTTTTAATTATTTCCTTTTTAAAAATTCGATAATTTTTTGAGTCCAACGCTCCTGTTCTTGGATAATCACTCCATGACCTGCATTTTCAAAAAAGTATACCTCTGCAGACGGTATATTTTCAGCTAAAACTTTAGAATTCTCTGCTGGCAATATTTTATCATCACTTCCATGTAAGATTAAAGTTGGGATATTAATTTCTGATAATTTTTCATAAGTATCAAAAGTTTCCACGTATGAAATTTGTCCTTCAAAACCTCTAGCGCTTGGAGGATGTGCCATATAATTTTTTACTACATCTTCAATAATTTGAGGATTATTTTTTTTATAGTCGTCAGAAAATAAAGCATCTGCGAGAATGCGAGCCATTTTTTCAAAATTCTCTTCCTTTATCAAAGGTAGCATTTTTGGGAAGGGATTTTCCTCAGGAACAGGCGTTACTATTCCATGCGATGGACCACACCAAGAGGATGCTAAAATTAACTTTGATACTCTATTAGGGTGATTAATAGCTATCTCTTGAGCGATACACCCACCCATTGAATATCCTAATAGGTAAGCATCTTCAATCTTTAAGGCATCCATTAAACCAATAGTGTCACTTGCCATCAATTTCGACGAATATTTTCCCTCTGGAATGCTTGTTCTTCCTGCTCCTCTATTATCAAATAATATTGTTTTAAAAAACTTAGAAAATTGCTCAATGCTATATTGTGGCCAACTATCCAGTGAACTACTAAGTCCTCGAATTAATATAAAAGGATATCCTTTCCCAATTACTTTATAATAGATTTCTATATCATTAATTTGAGCTGTAGGCAATTAAATGTTCACTCTGAACCATTTTTATTAATTTTACAATTAAAAAACTTTAATGCAGTTTTTTTAAAAAAATTTAAGATTTTTATTTATCAAAATCTAATTATTTCCAGGAGTTAAACATTTAAGTATACAATTTAAAAAAAATATAATTTATTCATTTAAGATTTTAAACATTTTTTTGTTTCTTTTATAAATTTTCATGTATTCACCGAAAAGCTTGTGATAGATTACTGCATTATCTGGATTGGGTTTATATTCTTTCTTGATTTTTATCAATGGAATTGCATCCGAAAACGATTTAATTAAATCCGATCCAACTAAAGCAATTATAGCTGAGCCTTTTGCACCTGCTAAATCAGGTTCCGTCATCTGTATTATGTCTCGTTCTAAGATATTGGCTAAAATTTGGCACCAGACTTCAGAATTAGCACCTCCACCAATGAAATTTATCTTTTGTGTTTTACCAACCAATTTCTCGGCAATTTTTAACGCCCACTTTATGTTATATCCTACTCCTTCATATATCGCTCTTAAAAGATCCTCCCTTGTATGATTAAGACTAAGGTTATAAAAACCTGCTCTAACGTCTGGATTATTCAGAGGACTTCTTTCACCAAACATCCATGGTGTAAATATTAGATTTTTAGCTCCAACTGGGCTTGTAATTACTGCTGAGTCGAGATACTTATATAATTGTTTGAAATCTCCTTTGTAAGCTTCTAATTTATCTTTATACATCTCTCTAACATACCAATCAAAACATGCAGAACCTGTCTCTTGTTTAGAAATGCACAAATAATTATCTTGAGCAGAACTAATGCTTCCGGTATAATGCACCAAATCTTTTAGCCGTTTAGATGTATGCGCTCCAACCCAATCTGCTGTTCCTAAGCAAATTATAAGTTGATTTTCGAGTATAGCCCCCGATCCCAATGCAGCAGAAGTTAAATCCCCCGATCCTACAAAAATAGGAATTCCTTCCTTTAATCCTAATTGTAATGCAGAATCTTTAGTTAAAGTCCCCGCTTTTTCCACTGATCTTTTAATTTCTGGTAGTTTTCCCTTTTCAATATTAAAGCGATTAAGAATTATATCAGACCAAATAAACTGTCCTAAATTACTGTCCATCATCCAAGAGGTATGCCCTAAATCTCTTGATGTGATAGCATTTTTGGTGCATCTAAAAATTACAAAATCTTTTACGCTTAAAAATTTATAAGTTTTCTCATAAATATCCGGCTCATGCTCTTTAATCCATAATATATGAGAAATGGGGTCTTTTCCATTTACTCCCGGAGCTCCTCCCGTTACTTTAATAAACATAAGCAATTTCCGTAGACCAAAACCAGCAATTTTTATTAAACCTTTCGTGAATTTTCGCGTCACTGAAGCTGCTCTCGTATCTAACCAACTAATACAGCTCATTAGTGGAACTCCTTCTTGATCAATAGGGATTGTACAGTTCATCTGACAATCGAAGGTTAATGCGACTATATCTTCTTTATTAACATTTGTTTTCTGAAGAATTTCTACTGTCGAAGATGTTACTGCATTCCAAAAATCCTCCGGATTCTGTTCTGCCCAGCCTTCTTTAGGATAGGATATTGGATAGCTCTTTTTAATTTGGTAAACGGTATTTAACTTCAAATCGAAAAGGACTGCCTTACTTGCTGTGGTCCCTAAATCATATGATAAAATATATTTATTTTCCATAGTCATATTTATCATCAATTTATGATTTCTATATTATTCTATTTAATATGTCATTTACTTTTCACATAAATAATTTTATCCAACTATAATCTTAAGAAATTATAAAAAAAACAATTATTTGAATTTAGATACTGTAGAAAGCTCAAGAAATATTGTGTAGTGAATCCATGGAATTTTTGGGAAATTACTCAAATTTTCTTACTTAGATAGCTTCCTTTGGATTTTAAATAAGAAACTTAAAATTATTTTTAATTAAAAAAAAATAAAGAATTAGGTATGAAGTTCCTCCCATATTATAAGGATTAAAACTCCAGGTATCAATAATGCTCCAATAATGCCTAAAATTACAGAAGGGCAAAAAAACTGCCCAATTTATTGGAAAGAAGTGTATTGACTAAAATTTTTCTGATTAGTTATTAATTATACAAAAA
>RDOE01000179.1 GCA_011364975.1 Promethearchaeota archaeon
CGTAATAATTATATTTTTGTTACAAAATTCTTTAGCCTAATCGATATAATTTTTAAAATCCCCTTCCTCTGTTGAAGAATCTTAAAAACAATGCTATTCTTATGGATTATTATTAATAAATTATATGAGCTATATCTTCCTTAATAAGAACTATAAACATGATAATTGCTATAATCAATTTTAGTTTCTTTATAATATCTTGTCTCTTGATGGGATACTTATATATTTTGAGTATCCAGCCTGTAACAAGAGTAGAGAAGTATGGTGAAAAGGCGTGGAATCAGTGTAAAAGATTTCGAAGCATAGGTGGGCTTTTCGAATTAATTTCTGTGGTTAACTTACTACTCTGGATTTGGTTTCCCCTACCTTTAGTAAATCTTTGGATTGTAAATCCTAATATCTGGGTTGGAATAACAAGCGCAATCTTGATTGCAGTCCCCTGCTGTATTATAATGTTTTTAGGGATAAAAGCTGCTGGATCTGAAACTCTTAGTCCGTCAAAAGATACAGAGATGTATGGGGGAATTTATAGATATATACGCCACCCTCAATCTTTAGGAGAATTTCCTCTTTTTATCGCTATAAGTTTTGCTCTTAATTCATGGTTTTTAGTGCTAATCTCTTTGCTATTTATCATAATTTATATTCCCATCATGATCTACTATGAAGAAAAAGATCTCGTTAAAAGATTTGGTGATAAATACCGTGAATATCAAAAAATTACAGGAGCTTTATTTCCAAAATTCCGAAGATGAATAATTAAAGCTGATGCCATAATAATTTATAATTGGAAGGAGTATATTGGCATCTGATTTTTTATTTTTAAAATATTAATACTAAAATTGTAGTGAAACATGAATATTTATTTTGATAATCATTGAAAATTTTCGTAAGAACACGTATTGAGAGAAATAATAGTAAACTTATAATAGATCACTATGAAATTATATCTTAATTAATAAAATGCGTAATTAGAAGATAAATGCATATAAAATGAAATTAACGGTTGAGCAGAATGATATTTTAAATGGTAAGTACGGACCAACTTTGAAAAAATGTCTTCAATCTTTAAAAAAGTATGGAGAATTTTATGAATCCGATAGGTTTTTACCTATAACTAGTGCCCATCTTGCGATGAGTGGTGGTTCTCGATTATTCGAAACATATTTAGAAATTATGGGCCAACTAGCCTCTGAAGGAGTAAAATTTAAGGTTCCCACCTCCCTCAATCCGCGATATATGACTGAAAATCCTTTTCCCTTCGAAAAGATGATTTTTAACCGACAAGAGGAATTAGAAGGATACTTTAAACAAATGCAGGGAATTGAAAATTTTTCATGTGCGCCTTACTTTGGAGAAAATTTACCAGAAAGAGGTGACATTGTTGCTTGGTCAGAATCAAATGCAGTAATTTATATAAATTCAGTTATTGGAGCAAAAACTAATCGCACTTCCGTAATTATTGATTTATTTTCAGCAGTTTTAGGCTTGACTCCTAATTTTGGATTGTTGATCGATGAAAATCGGAAAGCTGATTATGAAATTATAATCGATGTTAATGAAGCGATTGATTATTCGCTATTAGGATATATAATAGGAGAACAATTAATAGATAAGATTCCTTACATTCGAGGGCTTACCGGTAATTGTGATGATTTGAAGAATATGGGTGCTGCTATGGCTGCTTCTGGGGGTTTAGGGCTTTATCACATAGAAAATCTTACTCCGGAGGCAATTGATCTCAAGGAAGAGATTTTAAAAAAGGATTATAATTCCATCACCATCACAAGTGAAATGTTAAAAGAATTACACGATAGATTATCTCAGGGGAGAAAAAAAACAGATTTAGTATTTATAGGATGTCCTCACCTATCTTATGATGAATTAATAATCATCACTAAGATGATAACCGGTAGGAAAGTAAAAAATAAATTATGGTTGAATAGCAGCCCATTTAATATAAGAAAGTTTAAGGAGAGCATATTTTATAATGATTTTGAAAAAACTGGAGCTGAAATTGTTTCTATTTGCCCAATTACATTATTTAATTCACTCACAAGAAATTTCCGATGGGTTCTAACCAATTCGGGAAAAATACGATATTATTCACCAATTTACTATGGTTCTCTACTTGAATGTTTAACAGAAGCAATTGGAGGAGATCCAAATGAAATTTAAAGGCAAAAGCATCACGAGTGGTAAAGTTGAAGGGATTGCTGTTG
Source organism: Promethearchaeota archaeon (assembly GCA_011364975.1). Lineage (GTDB taxonomy): Archaea > Asgardarchaeota > Lokiarchaeia > Sigyniarchaeales > SOKP01 > SOKP01. Next base: position 2,223 of record RDOE01000179.1, read on the forward strand.
TATCACAACAAGCTATTAACTTTTTAGCATCTTACAATATAAACCTTGCATTTCCTCAAAACAAAGGCAAAATTAGTGATAAAGAACATGAGCTATTCGGGCAAGATTTAACTGATAAAATATTATTCGTTCCCTGTTCTGTTGGAAGCACAACCGGTGGTGTTTTTCTTTTGGAAGCTATAAAAGCTAAAATAGCACCCAAGGCTATTGTTATCAAAAAAGCAGATTCACTGTTAGTATCGGGAGGAATCTTAGCCGAAATTTGGTTAAGAGACGTTACGATCCCTCCAATTATGGAATGTTCTGAAATTTTTGAAAATATAAAGACAGGTGATATGGTAAAACTAAAGAAAAATGAAATTGAATTGATAATTCAATAATTAATCGTTTAAAACATTTATATTAATCTTTTAATTAATTTAGCTTATTTTTATTTAATACTAGCTTTTATTGAGTATTTACAAAATTAAAAAGAAGTAAAGTTATTACTTATTTTAGGATTTTTAGATTCATTGGATATAGGTTATAGTTATTACAACAAAGTATTAACTATTTAAGACTTTTGTAGAACTATGAAACTAATTATCCCAAATTTATATCTATATAATCAATTCACTCTTTAGATATCCTAACGTAAAAAGAAATTTGTCCGTTTCACGGATGGTTTCTTCATAAGGTTTATTTTTGTACATTCCGAAATTAAAAAATGCATGTCCCTTTCTTTCAAACGGGATAAGTTCGCACCTATTATCTAATTCTTGCACTTTTTTCGTAAAATACGCAACATCCTCAAAGGGTATAATTCTATCGTTAGTTCCATGGAAGATAATCATTGGAGGGAGTCCTCTTCTTATGTGATGTATAGGTGATATCTTTTTAGGATCCCCGTCAATTAAATTCGTAATCTTTGGATCTGTCACCGTATCAACAACTGGATTAAATAACACCAGCGCATTTGGTTTCGAACCCATGGGGCAATCAGATGGTTTAGGCTCATATCCTTCAATTAATGCAGTACATAAAGCTATATGTCCTCCAGCGGATCCTCCTGCAGCGACCAATTTATTCGGATCAACTCTTAAATTTGATGAGTTATTTCTAATCCAACAAATTACTGACTTTCCATCGATTAGACTCTCTATTGGTGTTGTACCATGTTTACTTTTAACTCGATATTCTGCCGAAAATGCAATCATCCCCCGTTTGGCAAAATACTCGCAATGAGGGAAAAACTGGCTAGGATTTCCACTAAACCAGCCACCCCCATGAAAAAACACTATAGCCGGTAATAAATTATTGGTATTTCGATCGTTTTGTTTAAAAATATGTAGATAAAGACTAATTTTACCTAGCACATTATAAATATCACACTTTTTATCTATTATCATAATTTTATCTTCCTTTGATAAAAAAACCTCATTTTCCAAACATCTAAATTGGATTATTTTTATTTACTTTTTTTATTATAGATTTCCAAATAAAAAAAGAAGTTAAAGAGAAAAATACATATAATTCTCTTATTTTGTTCTCTTGATTATAAAAACACCTAGCGCTAAAATCCCGCCAATAATGCTCCAGATTATGGCAATCCACATCCACACGAGGGTGTCACCAGGAAAGAATGGGTAAAAAAACCATAGAAGGA
>RDOE01000180.1 GCA_011364975.1 Promethearchaeota archaeon
ATTAAATGTAAAAAAATAAATGAAAAGGGGATATGGAAATGGATATCAGAGCAAATAAAGAATTCAGTTTTGAAAAAACAAATTATAATACTACTTATTTTAGATTTTAGATTTAAACTTTTAATTTTTTTACGTCATATTATAATCTTTTTATTTTTAAACCAAGACACCTGCCACCTACATAAGATCTCTCCCAATCAGTCACTTGCTAATTAGTAGTGGGTGGCAGGGGGTCATCCTTTAAAAAACAATCACTTTATTAAAAGTAAAAAATTTAAATAGAAAACATTAAAATATGAGCAAATAACAATAACAATTGGACCCTATGAATTTTTACAAGAAATACATGGATGATACTATACGCGCTATAATGCATTTCGTAAGAGAGAGTTATAGTTCAATTATTAGCGTTAAAAAGATTAGGGATTTTTACCAAATCGATTCATTAAATTATTCAAAGATAAATTTTTACTGGAGAAGTTTGCAAGAGCTTGAGGAAAAAGGAATATTAAAAAGAGTTAATTCAAAAATACCAAAATTATACCGCGTTTTAAATTATTACGAGTTTTTTAACATACTTCAAGACTCATTTGTAGATAATTTGCAAATGGCGGAAGCTCTTGTTTAAATAACATTTTAAACATTTATCTTAATAAAGCATATTATAATATTAATTCTAAGCCATCTGAAGCCATAAAACTATTTTCAAACGTTTTTCTTGCTACTTCTTCAGCCTCCTTTCTTTCTTGAACTGTTTTATAGATACTAGCATCAAAATGAGTTAGAATGAGTTTTTTAGCGAGAGACTTTAAAGCAACCTGTGCGGCTTCCTCTGGTTTAAGATGTGGCCATCCCCAATTTTCTTGCCCAGGCTTATAAGAACATTCGGTTATAAGCATATCTGCCGCATCAGCGAGTTCAAATAGATTTGGACATAATCCTGTATCGGTGCAATAGGTAATGATTTTACGTTCTAGTTCTAATCTATAACCTAGACATGGATCAGCGTGTTTTAGAAGTTTACAAGTTATAGGAAATTGGATGTCATAAGTTCCCTCATCTATATCATGGAGGTTAACTTTTATTGGCAAATTAGTAATTGGAGACGAAAAAGGATGCTTAATAAGTTGTTTTAACCTTCGTTTAGTTCCCTTATAACCATAGAGATTTATTTGTTGAGAAAAAGAGAATTTTGCTAAACTGTGAAGACCAATGATATGGTCGAGATGAAGATGGCTTAATAAAATGATAATCGGTTTTGTATCGGTGATATATTGGTCAATTTTATATATTCCATCACCAGCGTCTAATATAACATGAAATTTCTCTGTTTCAATTAAGATGGATACTGTATTTCCCAGATTGGTTGCATACCATCCGTTTGTGCCTAAAAAAATTATTCGCATTAGTAATATTTTAGATTTTTATTTTATAAGAATTTTAGTTAAAAAAGCAATTAAATTTGAATAAATTATGGAAAAGATATCTAAAGAAGAACTTTTAAGAAAATCAGAAATTCCAGGAAAAAATGCCATCAAAATGCATAAATTTTATAGAGGGAAGGTTCAAATGATCCCACGTTGCCAAATTCGAGATTTAAATGATTTTAGTGTCTGGTATTCTCCAGGAGTAGCCGCACCCTCTAAAGAAATTTTTAAAGATAACCGAAAGGTCTATGATTATACGAGCAAATGGAATACTATTGCAATTGTTAGTGATGGTTCTCGAGTACTAGGATTAGGAGATATTGGTCCAGAAGCAGCACTTCCAGTTATGGAAGGAAAATCGATATTGTTTAAATATCTTGGGGGTGTAGATGCCGTTCCTCTTTGCATTGGCAAATCTAATTGCTGTGAAGCTGATGAAATTATTGAATTTGTGAAAATGATTCAACCCACTTATGGAGGAATAAATTTAGAGGATATTGAAAAACCTAAATGTTTTAAGGTATTAGACAATTTACGAGGGGATCCAGAAGTTAAAATTCCAGTATGGCATGATGATCAACAAGGAACTGCATGCGTAACTCTTGCTGGGATAATAAATTCATTGAGAATAGTTGGAAAGAAGAAAAATGATATTCAAATTGTGTTTAATGGAATTGGAGCTTCTAATTTTGGTACATATCGCATATTAAAGTGTGATGGTTTTAATGTTAAACATTTTGTATTTGTAGATACTAAAGGAATCTTATATAAAGGAAGAGAGGATTTAGATTGTCCTAATAACTATAAATGTGAAGTTGTAGAAGAAAGCAATCCAGATCAATTACAAGGTGATTGTGGAGTAGCCTTAGAAGGAGCAGATGTACTTATTTCATCTACAGTTCCGGGTCCGAACATTATTAAAAAAGAATGGATTTCAAAAATGGCAGATGATGCGATAGTATTCGTTCTGGCAAATCCAATACCTGAAATTTTTCCATGGGACGCTCATGAGGCAGGTGCCAGAATCGTAGCTACTGGCCGTTCAGATTTTCCAAATCAAGTAAATAATTCTCTCTGCTTTCCAGGGATATTTCGAGGGACTTTAGATGTGTATGCAAAAAATATTACAGATGAAATGTGCGTTGCTGCATCTTATGCACTCGCGAATATAGTAGAGGAAATTGAGGGATGCTTAGTTGATTCCTGTATCTTACCAAATATGGAATATAAAGAGGTCTTTATTCGAGAAGCTGTAGCTACTGGATTAAAAGCAATTGATCAAGTAGTTGCTAGAATTAAGTTATCAGAAGAAGAATTAAGAGATAGTGCCTTAAACCTTATTAATACATCCCAAAACCAATTTAAAATGCTAATGAAAGCAGGTTATATCCCTAAGTTCACAGATTATGATAAATAAGTAAATTTAGATTTCATTAATAGTAATCCTAATTTTTTTTTTTGGATCAAAAGTTTTAATACTTACTTTTCTCTGTTTTTTTTTCTTGAAATCCTAACTTTTTTTATAAGCTAGTACATTTTGTTTTATGATACAATATTGTTCAATACCTTCATTCAGGACCTCTCTTGCACTAACACATGTTCTTTGGTTATAGAGAGAATTTTGGAAAATATTAATATTCAAATCTTTTTGGTTTATAGCATTTAATAGGGATTATTATATTCCAATTATATAGAATTCTTTAATCTCAAACTTGAGAAATATAATAATATTCGGTTTTTTTAAAAAAAGAGAAATTAAAACTAATGTTTCTAATAGATCTTATAATGAAAAATAATAAAAAACATTCTGAAGAATTTAAACTTGAAATGGGATTTAAATCATGTGATTTAAACCCAAGTGAGAATTCTAAAGAGGATCTAATTTTTGTACGCAATATGGAAAAACTTGAGGGTAATTGTAACAATCTTAAAGATGATACGTATCGTTGTACTACATATGTTGATTCTAATAAAAACAAGATCATAAAATCTGAGTGTGACAAGAAAGAATAATTATTTTATTATCTAGCCTTTTCACTTATATAATATTATTCCCAAGCGGAATGATTTAAGATCGCACTTGTAGGGCATACATCTTGACAGGCCATACAATCGGTGCATTCACCAATATTGTCTGCCACGACTTTTCCATCAACAAGTTTGTAGACTTCAACAGGGCAAGCATTTATACAATCTTCAGCCCCAATGCATTTATCTAAGTCAATTTCAACCCAGTGGTCATTGTCTTCCCATTTTTTTATTTTTACCATAAAAATCTTACCTCGAAAAATATAGTTATTACTTTAAGTCTAAAATTTGTAAACCATTTAATAAGTCTATCTTTTATAGTCAATAAAGCGCCCCTAATAATATAAGAGATACGCTAAATTTTCTTTTAAAATTT
>RDOE01000018.1 GCA_011364975.1 Promethearchaeota archaeon
TCTTTTTCCCATTTTTCAAATTCTTTATCTAGTATTGTATAGGTTTTTTCTACTTCCTTTTTTCTCTTTTCTAGCTTTCTATATGGTAATTTTTTAATAAAGATAATGCAAGCTTTTAGAGTAAACACTAATCCCGGGATGATATCAAGGCATAAAAAAATCCAAACTGAACCAAAAATCACATTTAAACTTAATTCACTTTCTTTCAAAATCACCGGATCAAACCGATCAAATAAATAAAATTTATACCCTGTAGACGCAATAAAATAATTACCATTTGCGGATATTTTAACAGATGGAACCCTTCTATTAGGATTATAAGTTATAATTGGAGTCGAATTATTTCGATTAAAAAGATATATTGCATTAGATTCAACTCCAACACAATAATATTGCCCATCAGAACTCATATCTAAGGATATTACTTCTCCTAACATATTATTGGTTATAATAGGGTTAGAATTATCCATTACGAATAAATGTACACCTTGGGTAGTTCCAGCAATACTATAATATCCATCTGAAGATATGGCAACCGTTCTGATATAATTTGATGACCTGTAACTCCACATCGGAGTTTTGGGGTTCATATCAGAATTATTAAAAAAATAGAAATAACGATCTTGTCCTCCAGCGCATAAATATTCTCCGTTAGAACTTATTGCTATTTTTAAAGTATAGTCTCCTTGAGCAAAAGACCAGATTGGATCCGCGTTATTAATACTATAAAAATTTAGGTTCCGATCTGGGCCTACAGTACTAATATAGTTGCCTTCTTTTGAGATTACACTAAAAGAACCGCCATAGTTATTTACCCATAATGGATTTGGGCTTGACTTATGGAATACATAAATACGCCCTGGGGAAGAAAGAATTATAGATCCATCTTGAGAAATTGAAACCGGACCTCCTCCTGCGGATTCATTAATCCAAATTGGAATAGGATAGTTTCGATTAAATAAATATAATTTTTCATTTCTTACTCCTGCAACGATGTAGTTACCATCAGATGAAATATCAACCCCAGAAATATCATATTGCATCTTATATGTCCAAACGGGAATAGCACTCCATTTGTTAAATAAATATAAAACATCATTTGCACTCCCAACAACTAAATAATTGCCATCATCAGAGATAGCAATAGATGATTCATATTCTTCTATGTCATCTGTTAAACTATAAACCCATGATTTATTTTGAAGAATATGATTTAAGAATAGAGATGGAATTATTAGATTTCCAACAATTAATAAAAAAAATAAAATTCTAACTGAGATTGTTTTTTTTTCTTTCCTAATTAAAATCACCTAATCATTATTTTCATATTTTTTGTCTTTCTTTTTCTCCCATCTTTCAAATTGCTTGCTTAAATCGTCATAAAATCTTTTTCCTAATTTTTCCTCAGCATGAACAATTTGTTTAGCATAGCGCCTCTTTATTACTATGAAATCTAATAAAAATGAGATAGATATAAATGCAGTGCAAGGAATTCCTAAAAAGAATAGAATATATAAAAAACCTTCTATGTAATCCATACGAGGAAAGATTGACAAGAAATCGATTTTATAGATCATTTTATGAAAATCGGCATTAACCCCAACTACAATAAAATCCGCTTCATGTCCTAATTTTAATATATTTTCATACCCATTAAAATTTTTACTCCATATTGGTGTAGCTTGGTATTTTTTAAAGATATAGACAATGGATTTTGATTCTTCCCATGGAGACAAATCCATGGTAATAGTAAAAAATTCAGCACTAAAAGAAACATCACCATCTTTCGCGTATGTATTTTGCCCAATAACCTTATATGTCCATAATGGTGTTGAACTCTCTTTTTTAAATAGATATAATAATTTATTAGAAACAGTAATGATATAATTTCCATCTGGTGAGAGAATTACTGGATTTGGATAATTATAAAAATGATAATTCCATATTGGTGTGGCACTTTCTCTTCTAAATATGTAAAGACTAGCATCAAAATCATCTCCAATAATGATATAATCTCCACTATTAGATATTGAGATTGAAGCAGGAGAGCATCCAAGAGTCCAAATAGGATTAGAACCTAATCTAGAGAAAAGACTCAAACCATAGGATCCGCCTATAATGAAATAATCTCCATTTGATGTAATCGACGTTTTTGTCACAGATATCGGAAGCTCCCATATTGGGATTGAATTATCTCTGGAAAAGAAAAATAATTTATCAACGGAACTAGGACTCCAAGAGTAATAACTTGAACCTGCGACAATAAATTCTCCATTATCTGAAAAACTAAATATACCACCGGTATTATAACTCACACTATATTCTCTTATGATATTTGAACTAGTTTGACTAAAAAGGAGCAATTTCTCTCTAATTCCTACAACTATATATTTACCATCAGCACATATATCAACTTTAAAAACTTCTTCATTAATATTGTAGATCTGGATAGGATTTGGATTATTTTTGTGAAATAAATAAACATAACCACCATAAGTTCCTGCAATTATATATTCATCATTACTGGAAATATCAATAGAATTGATATGTGAATCAACCTCATAAGTCCATGAATTGGAAATATTAGAACATATAATAAATGCGGAATAGGGAAAACCTATACAAAATGTCAAAGTTAAAAGATATATCCTTAAATATCTATTCAAGAGTTAATACTCTCAGCTATATTTTTATCTTTATATTCTTAATAGATCATTTGTTAATATAAAAGTTATTTTCGGATTTTTTGTTATTGAATTCCTTTTAAACCCAAATATTCCATTTTTTTTTCACTTGGTAAACCCGTCTCGAAATTCCAATCTCGGTGTTCATAGAACAATCTCTTTAATTTATCGAAGTCAGGAGATTTCCCCGCAGAGCCTCCTTCTTGGAATTTACGTAATAATATAGCCGGTAGCTTATCATTAGCTGGTTTCAATCCCATTTTTACATTGAATAATCTTTTCATAGTAAGAATTCTCTCTCCATAGCGTTTAATCTCATCGATACCAAATTTTAATCCCGTCGCAGCTTCAACTATCGCAGCATTTTGCGAAGGTAATGGATTGCAGAACGAACACATTATCATAGAGCTATATAACGCCCGATAATCCATATCTATACTGCAATATTTCGCCATATCTTTTCCATCACTATATTTATCTATGAGTTCCATTCCAATCTCTTCCAATGGAACTCCAACTAAAGTAAAGTAGGGATCACAAGCATTATGAGATGGTCCCCTATATGCACCCCCAATCCCATAAGCAATCGCCATCCCATAATTTGAACGAAGATCATGATAAGTGACCTCTAATCCTACAACCGTGGCAATTTCATCCGAATAAATATTAAATTTTTTACCGAGGGCATTTGATCCTTCTGCTAAAAGATCTCCAATCCCTTTTCGATAACTTATTTTTTCTAGGAGTAGTTCAATTAATTCAACATCGCCCCATTCTGGGATTAATCCCTCGATATCTTCTGATGTAATTTTTCCCTGCTTAAAGTGGTGAATTAAGCATGATATCGTTCCTCCCGAGCTAATGGTATCGATCCCATAATCGAAGCATTTTCTATTTAAATGTACAATTGCTTCTAAATCGTCATTTAAGATAAGACTTCCAAAACTAACAATTGTTTCGTATTCGGGCCCTTCAATTTCATCAGTTTTATACTCACCTTCCTTGATTTCAACCCTTCGACCACAACCTATAACACATGAATGACAAAATCTATTCTTGACTAAAATTGTCTCTGCCATTGTAGCGCCTGAAATTTTATAAGCACGATCCCATTGAGGTTGGGAAAAATATTTTATTGACAACTCTCCCGTTGTGTTGTACATATCTAACGCTCCGGAAGTCCCAAGTGCGCTTAGAACCTGAGTCCCAAAAGAAGCTTTTACATTATCTCTAGCTATTGTAATTGCTTTTCTTAGTTGTTCTTTATCATGCACCTCCAACTGAACATGACTTCCTTTAACAATAATAGCTTTCAACTTTTTCGAACCTAAGACAGCCCCCATACCGGTTCTTCCCGCGGCTCTCTCTTCGGAAATGATATTAGCATATTTAACTAAATTCTCTCCTGCTGGTCCGATACATGCAACCATTGCCTTCTTATCTCCAAATACTTCTTTCAATTTTTCAGTAGAATATATAGTCCCCTTACCCCATAAAAACTCCGCATCCTCCAACTTCACTTCATCATCTTTTATACTTAAATAAACTGGTGTTTCAGAAGCTCCTTTAATGATAATCCCATCGTATCCCGCTTTCTTAATCTCGGCCCCAAACCAACTTCCACAATTAGATTCACCCCAAATCCCTGTATAGGGTGATTTAGAGCATACAACCCACCTTCCTGTATTCGGTGCGAATGTCCCGTTCAAAGGACCCGTCATTATCATTATTATATTCTCTGGTGAAAGCGGTTGTGTATCTTTATCTAATTTATCATATAAATATCGACACGCATAACCCGCTCCTCCCAAAAAATTCTCAGCAATAGCTTGATCTAAAGGTTCAGTTGAAATATGATGAGTTGATAAATCCACATTGAGTAATTGCCCTCTAAATGCTTTTAACATCGTTATTTCACACTTTTTTTTGTTTTATATTAGAATAAACGATTCAATTTTTATTTATTATTTTTACTCTTTAATTCTATTAGTCATACTATTTTGAGAATTATTTTATGGATCATTAAAATAATTTTTTTATGGAAAATAATTATTAAGTAATTATGGATGCGAACTATAATCTTCGATGGGATGATTTAGTCTCTCCTACGATGAGTCCTGATGATTATCTAGGAATGTACAAGGAAAAAATAGCTCCTAATTATGACACCTATGATCCTAAATCTGAAATATTAGAAAAAATCGAAAATTTACTTATTAAAAGGAATGAGAAATTAAAGATTGTCGCATTAGGCGCTGATTGGTGTCCCGATTGTAATAGAAATGTCCCTCGAATGATAAAAATCGTTCAGATAATGAAAAATGAACACGTTGATTTTCGGATATTGTATGGAATAATGAAAAATGCTTTACATAAACCGGGAGAAATCATATGGCATAAGACCCGGTCTCCACCAGAAGCCACAAATCCTAGGTTTAATTTAAAAAAGGTCCCTACATTCTATTTTTTCAACAAGGATCATGAACTTATAGGAATGATCCAAGAAAATCCAAAAAAATCGATGGAAGAAGATCTCTTAGAAATATTAGAATCTAATTATTAATCTGCAGAAACCCTTTTTCTCCTCTCTTACTCTTAATTAAATCCTTAAGATTTATATTGGTAAATCTCCATAATATCTCTATGTCCAAATTAAAAGTAAAAAAAGTCATTATTTTCAAACACGGAGTTTCTTATTACATTCTTGAAGGAAATGTGAAAGGTTCAGATATTCTTGAACTCGAATTTAAAATAGATGAAATGGATGATGTGTTGAAATCCTTATTTGTATTAGATACCAGTGAAAAAGGGTACATCAGTTCTATCTCTTATGACGCTGCTCTTGATACTTCGCAACTTTTAAAATCTATTATGCTCGATATCCCCGATATGGATTCATTCTCCTCCTTTTTAACTCAGATTAAAGGTGCTAACGTTACTATGACCATTAAAGGTGGAAAAGTAATAACCGGTACCATAATGGGCATAGAACAAATAGAAAAACTAAGCAAAGATGAAAAAATAGCCGAAAAGCAATTAATCTTGCTTGAAGATGATAATGGCATTTCCAAAATCAATTTTGATGAAATTAAATCACTCGACATTTTAAACGAGGATCTCAAAAAAGATTTAAAGTTCTTCCTTGATACAGTGGTTTCAGGTAAAAAAAAGGATGCCAAAAAAATCATGATTAATTGCGAATCAGGAGGAAATGACACAGTCGAAAGAGATATTTATGTATCTTATATACGTGAAAGTCCGATCTGGAAAACTTCTTATCGCCTAATTATGAGCAAAGAACAAGCACTCAAAGAACAATCCTTGCTTTCTGGATGGGGATTAATTGAAAACACTACAAATCAAGATTGGGAAAAAATTGAATTATCCTTAGTAGCAGGAATGCCTGTTTCTTTTAAATATGAGTTCTATCGTCCAATTTTTATGGATCGTCCAGTAGTACGCCCTCCGAAAACGTTAAGCGCACGTCCGACCGAAATTGAAGAAGGCTTAGAGATGGAGAAATTTGCTGATTTTGCTATGGCCGAAGCTGAACCTGTGGGTGCTGTTATGAAAGAAAAGGCTAAAAGGATGGCTTCAAGAGCACCACCTGCCCCAGGAGCTGCTACCGGAGGCCGTTATCAAGCTATAATGGGAGGAATGGCTGATGATGCGTTAATGGATAAAGTTAAGACCCAAACCCAAACTCAAACGAAAGACTTAGGGGAACTATTTGAATATAACATATCTAACCCAGTTACTATAAAAAGAAAACAATCGGCCTTAGTTCCGATATTGGCAGAATCTATCAAAGCAAAGAGGGTATTACAATATAATAAAAATGAAAACGATAAAAATCCCAACGCTTGCTTGGAAATTACTAATAATACACAATTAACCCTTGAAAGAGGACCGGTAACCATTATTTACGACGATAATCTTGCGGGAGAGGCCATCATCCCTTTCCTTAATAAAGGAGATACTCGCCTACTAAATTATGCGGTGGAACAAGCTGTTATAATTAACCACGAAGCGAAATCCGAAAATCTTAGTGTTCACAAAGTCACATTTGGAAGTGGATACTCCTATGAATATTACTATACTAATCTTGAAACGATTTATAAAATAAAAAATAAAACTACTGAAGAAAAAGAGCTCTATTTAGATCATCCAAAGAATTATAACTATAAATTTATTGAAAAACCACTTGAACCTGAGGAGACCGCCAACTTCTGGCGCTTTAAGATTAAACTAAAACCAAATGATGCCATCAACTTTAAACTTAAAGAGCAAAAAGAAAATTATTCTAGCAATTATCTTTGGAATTGGTCCAAAGATGACATCCTCAAACGCGTAGGATTTTATATCAAACATAAATTTATAGACCAGACTATTGAAACGAAATTGAAAGAGATTGCCGAACTTATTCAGAATCTACAAGATACAACTACTTCGAGAAATAAATTAAATGAAGAAAGAAATTTGATGACAAATGAACAAGCTAGATTACGAGAAAATATCTCTGTACTTGGTGATGATAATCAGTCTGTCACCCTTAAAGAACGCTATATTAAAAAATTAAGTGATCAGGAAAATCGATTTGAAGAAATCTCGATAAATGTTAAAAAGTTAGAAAAGGAGATAGACGCTCTTAACAAGAAAATTCAAGATAAAATGGATCACCTTAAAGTATAATAATAAATTTTAATAACCTTCTTTTTTTCTATTCTTAATTAAGTAATCTAATTTTTTTCACTATTTTATAAAAAGCATAAATAGTAAGTTTGATTTATAATCACAAAAACAGAAAGGTGTATGATATGAGTATTGATGAACTTGAAGAACAAATCGAAAAGCTATTAGATCAAAGAGATCAGCTAGAGGAAAAGTGCGATACTTTACCAAAATGCGAAGAAGATGACGGTTGTGAAACTTGTCAAGTGTACGAAAAAATATCAGCAATCGATGATAAGATCGAAGCGTTAGAAGATAAAATTGAAGCTTTGATGGGTGAAGAAGAGGAAGAAGAGGACTAAAAAATATCATTCCGTTAGAAATCTCAAAATTATATTTTATTTTACTCTTTAGATTTTTCTTATTTTATTAAGCTATTTTAGAGGATATACTGTTTATTTTATTGTTTTCTTATAGTTCCTCTTTTATTTAAACTTTCTTTTGAAAAAAAGTTAAAAAATGAATTCCCACTATCCTTCTTGTTATTTATAAATAGATAAAAATACAAAGTTAAATTAAAAAGCGAAATAAAATGCCAGGTAAAAAGTTTGAAGTACAAGCCATAAATGATGAAATTCTCGAAAAATTTAGCTTAAAAAATCGGTATAATTTCTTAAACAATAACTTAATGTCCATCTTAAGTCCCAATGAGTTCAACTTTTTAAAAGAAGTACAACGATTTTGTATGCGTTTCGAAAAAAAAAATGAAATTACTCATGGCCCAGATGAAGATATTTATGATTGGGTTCCTGCGTTCGGAGAACAGGGGTATATCACTCGTCAGCATAATTTTGAAATGTGCGATGTAAATTATGAACATTGGGGGCTTGCTCCTGATTTTATGAGAAATCTTGCTTTAGACATGTTCGATCCACAATTTGCGATGGGCGGGGGGGCCACCGTTCTTGCTATAAATCCCGTATATGAACATCATGAACATGTACCCATTAGGCTAGAAGCGTTAAAAGATTTAATTACAGGAAAGTCTCCCGGGGCAATCTTAATTACCGAACCTGAACGTGGATCGGATGCGGTCCATCAATTAACCACCTGTACTGAGCAATCTGATGGTAGTTTTCTCTTGAATGGAACTAAAATCTATAATACTAACGCACCTAAATCCAAATGGGTGGTATCTTATGCAACTGCAGAGCAGAACAACGGTAATATGATGGCTCAGTTCTTAGTTAACACGAATTGGGAAGGTTTTAAAGTAGAGCGAGTAAACATACCTTGGGTGCCGAAATTGTTTTTGGGAAAAGAAACCTTTACCAATATGCGTGTACCAAAAGAATATATCCTCGGATCTGTCGGAAAAGGAAGAGAACATTTATTCGAAGGTTTGGTACCAGAGCGAATTTCAATTGCGATTATGGGTATGAGTGAATGCTGGGGCGCTCTTGCTCATGCTGTCATTTATGCGAACCTAAGAAAGCAATTTGACCAAGAGATCTTGAAGTTTCAAGGGGTAGGGTTCCTTTTATCAGACTTATGGGCACAAACTACTAATGTAACAATTGGTTTGCTTAAATTTTGCGAGGCATACGATGAAAAGTTTGAGAAATTTCAAGGAAACATACCGAATAATATCAAACAAGCGATGGTTGCTTCCGCAAGTCAGTTCAAATACCATGCAGCAAAGCTTTCCAGAAAAGTGTGCTATGAATCTGCAAACCTTATGGGGGGTGCCGGTTTGTGTGATAACACACTTATGCACGACTACTTAAATATCTCAAGGATTCAGGAAATTGTAGGAGGCTCAAGGCAGATCCAGCAGTATATAATGTCCCTTTCCCTTCGAACGTTGTATAAAATGTCCGTATCTTAACTTTTTTTTATTTTTTTTCTATAAAATGTGTATATTTTTTATCTGATTTATCCTCAACGTCAAGATTTATATAATCAAAAGATATGTGGAACGAATTAATATTTCCAATCTTCATTGTTTTCCATATTTTTGAAAAATAAAAAAATTAGTTAAAAAGATTTTTCAACTATTACTTTTTTTCTTATCTTTCTAACTTTATAGGATTCTTGATATGATTATTTGTTTTAATTCTACATTCCTTACAGAACTTTTCTCGATTATCTTTCTTTTGATGAATTTCTACTATTGGGCTATCATGATAATTAGACAACCCCCCACTACTCGTAAATTGATTACAAGTATGAAAATGACTTTCCGCTACCTTTGATGATTTATGATAAGACCAATATTTTTTATATTTATATTGCCTTTCACAATTTTCACAAATTCCTATTGTGTCTGGTTTATTTCGCTTCCATATAAGAAAAATTGGTACTAGAATAAAAGTAACTCCAATAACATTCATTATTATAAGAGGCAAATCTATTACATCACTATGATTTTGTGAGAGGAAAAATATTACCCATGGTATATAAATACCAATAGATCCAAAGATCCAATAAGTAAAATACCAAGCCCATCTTTTTGAATGGATTTTTAATTCTCTTTTAACAATCATTTTCTGAAGAATAAAAATAGTGAATTAGAATAACTTTTTTAATGATAAAATGAATGTCATCATTTTATAGTTACGACATCTTACTCTCTTCTTTATAAAATCTTATCCTCATATTAATAACACATAATAAAGTTTACAACGAAATTACCATAAATTCACTCTAATTGGTATTATATCCCTTTATATAAAGCCAGCAATAAATTATCTCATTGATTCTACATACCTTATTTAAAATGACAATTTGTTAATTTTTTCTCTTTTTTCTTAGTTTTTAAAAAGTGTATTTTTAAAATCTATTTATCTTCTTTAAGTAAAGAATTTATTTCTAAAAGAAAGATGGTATGATTTGATTGAAGATTTGGTTTTTCTTAATTAAAAATCAATTTCAAGCAGAATAAATGAATAAAAATAAAAAAATTAGTTTTATATTCCAGTCATTTTGTAAAGCTGACGCATTGCCATACTTAAAATATAAAGCTGAATTTGGCGGGATCCACCTACAATTTCCTGGATTCTCGATATATTTAAAAGATCATGCATTAAAGTATTATCACAGAGCCCAGCGCCTCCCATTAAGTTAGCTGCTTCATAACATATATCTTTAGAGAGTGCGCATGTATGATATTTAAGTTGGCTTGCTGCTGCTACCATAGCCTGAGACATATTTTTTGGAAGTTCTCCACCAAACTTTTCAATCGCAGCATCATATTTTTCCGTGAACCTTAAAAGACCTTGTGTGACATTCATTAATTGAGCCCATAAATCAGTTAATAAGAATCCTACTCCTTGAAACTTCAAGATCTCTTGGTCAAATTGCTTTCTATTATTAGCATAGATAGATGCGAATGCTAAAGCATTCCAACATTGAGATGTAGCATCAAGGGCGATCCCAATTCTCTCAGGAACTAAGCCTTCAAATAAATGCTCACGACCTTTACCGATTCCACCTAACACATAATCTTTAGGCACATGCATATTATTGAAATGCTCATGACCAATCCATACTTTTGGAACCCAGGGGATTAGTACACGATCGCAACTCCATCCATCCCATGACGTATCCACAAGAAATTGAGCCATAGTATTTCCGTTATTTTGTTCTCCTGTGGCATACATTACTACATAATCGGATTTTGGAGCATTAGTATTATAAATTTTCTCCCCATTTATTATAAAACTACCATCATCGTTCTCTTTACAAAGAGTTAGTTGGTGAACCGCATCTGAACCACGCTCAGGTTCAGTTATAAGGATTGCCCCAGGGGTAACACCAGTTACGAATTTCTTTAAAATTTCTAACCTTAGTGGTATCCCTTCATGATGGAAGTATACCGGATTAATCGCGAGTATTGTAGCTCCACCTGCCATGGAGAATTGAGGATCAAAGAAACTGAGGGCTAAACACCTCATAAGCTCGATAGTTAAACCATAATCTTCAAAATTCATATCTATTTCGGAATAGGGATGAGCTCTTGAAATCAACCCTTCCTTTCCAAAATCAGGAATCCAATGATAAAATTCTTCATTGGGAGCGTGAGTGATCTCATTTTTCTTTTCATATCTAACACAGAACTTCTGAGCTGATTTAAGAAAATTCATTTGATTTTGCTCTAAAACCGTCATTAAGTTAGTATTTAAAAAAGCATACCGGTTTTTCAAGCTCATTTTTTCAAGAATTTCCTCATTTATTGCTCGATCCATATATTTTGTTTTTTTCTCTTCCATTTTTTACACCCTTTTTAAAATGAATACTTTATTATTAGAGAAATAGTATTACTTGAAAAAATATGAGTTAACTTTTTAATTTTTTTAATAATTATTGTAAAAATCAGAAATTTTAGTATTTATTTTAGAAATTTTAATAGAAATCGTACATATAAGAGTAGGTTTAAACCATCGATATATCGTATATTTATAAAAGTTACTAATAAATTCAATAAAAAAATGCTACGAGTGGTGTATTTAATTAATGAATTAATTGATATTTTATAGAATTAATTTCTTCATCCTATTTGAAAACTTTTTTGAAATAATAAGTGCAGTCTCAAAGGGGCATTTCTTTTTAAATTGGATTACCGAAATAAAATTATCAATTCCAACTAAAGAAAGAATTCCATAATCCTCTAGTGAAATTAATTCATTTATGCGTGAATTACCTATTATGAACCTACTTTCTAATAGCCTAATAATATCTGAAAGTACATTTACGTTAAGATATGAAACAATGACTCTTCCTGTCTGAGTTAAAAGTGCAGAAGATATGACAAAAGGAGAAAAAGTGTGTAATTCCTGAATTACATCCATTAGATCTTTTTGTATATCTTGCGAAACTAGTTGTTTACTTTTTTCCATTATTTCATCAACGTTTTTCTCAAACTCTTGGTATTTTGAGACTTCACCATCAAATTTTTCAGTTAATTGACGGAGATCAAACTTTCTTAAGAATTCATCCTTAATTTCTTTTAATTGGTTTCTTAATTCCACTAAATTGTCTGTTCGATCAGAAAATAATGCAAACATAAGTTCACTTGAATCTGCTTTTTCAACTTCAAAAATAAATCGATATAGTCCCACTTCAATTTCAGATAATTCTTTAGTTTTAAGGGTTTGTTTAACGAATGAAAAGATCGCACTCAAGAAACTGCTGGTTAATTTAATATTAAAAATATCTTCATAAGTCTTATAAAAAATCAATTCTCCGGTGGATTTCATTATGAAGATATTTTTTATCATGATGATTCATAGTTCGGTTTTATAATAGGTTTATAATAGTTTTGGTTTAAAAATTCTTGTATAAATACAATTATGGATTGTAGCGCAACAAGGGTAAAATTTTGATCTAAAAAGTAAATCAAATTACTGCAAATAAGATAATATTATGGATTAAATCTCGGGACTTTTTGACTAGAACAATTTTAAAGAGTTCAATTAGAAAAATCGTTTAAAAAATAGGAATAAAAAAGTTAAAATCCATCAAATTTGGACCATTCATCGTCATCTTCAAATTCTTCTTCCTCTTCATCATAATCTTCTGATAAATCTTCTTTGCTGGTTTCTGTATATTCTTCTTCAAGCTCATCATAATCTTCATCAAAAGTAATTGCTTTTTCAAGATCAGCAGATACTCGTCCTTCTGCAACTGTAATTTCAGGCATCTCTTCTCTCTCAAATTTCTTCTTTTCCACTAATTTCAAATAGTCTCCATGAATTTTGATCGTGATCGGGGTTTCTTCTTGGAGCAGCCTTACAACTACTTCTTCACTACTTGACGTGTCATGAGGCATTCTCATTACAATTGCCCTTGATCCTTCAAATACTCCACTAATTATCTCTACAGTATCACCTTCTTCAAGATATTCAGTCACGCTTCTTGGAAGGAGTACATGTTTCAATTCTGTTAATTTTATGTTCTGAACAATCCTTCCCTTGATATGAGGGATTCCTTGGACGGCTATCTGCACTTGCCTTTTGGTGGGCGCCTCGAAAAAGACATATCCTGGCAATAAAGGGCTTACGAGCATCGCTCGAATATCTGGTACAACATCCAAGATTTTAAACCGATAGAATATTTGTCTTAGGATGTTACTCTCTTGATTGATGGTGGTACGTACTGCAAATAATGTCGTTAGATCCTCTTTTGTTTCATTATCATCTGCAATGATATTATTTTCTCCCAAATTTTGGTTTTCTCCATTATCTTGATCCACCATTATTTCACACCATTCCTTATTGAATTATCCTTAATTTAAATATTTATTAAAAATTTATTATAAAAAAAGTCTAAGATCTAAAGGAAATGCTAAATTATAAAATTTTGGGTTCTTAATAGTCTAATATTTAGTAAGCTATATATCAAATCATTTTTATTATCCAATTAAATTCAATGATTCAATTATAACGGAATTCGATTTATATCTAAAATTTCTGGAATTTTTCTGTTTCTTTCAAGCCACTGAATTTCTGCGCTGGTATAGCGCCAACTAATTTCGCACTTATCATCTTCGAAATCCCAAGGATTAACAATTATAAGATCTCCTTGGCGAATCCATACACGTTTCTTTATCTTTCCTCGAATTCTGCCGATTCTACTTTTTCCATCCTCACAAAAAACTCTCATTCGATCATTTCCTAAGATATCAGTGACCCTACCAAACATTTCTCCCATTTTTCTAGAAGGAAACTTGACTCGAGTTATTACTGGTTCTTCAGTACTAGCTTTTCCTTTTCCTTTTTTACTTTGAGTTGGTTTTTTTTTTGCCATAGTTATCCATTTGTATTATTATTTAAATTTATACTATATTTTATCTTCTGGTTTATATTCTCCTTTGATAAAAATTATTTTAATAGATTTATTGGAATCATTTCGAATATTATGCATCTCTTTGGGCTCAACTAAAAACACAGTACCCTGTGGAGCAGGAAATTCTTTATCATTGATAATCATTATACCATCCCCTTCTGTAAAATAAAATGTTTCGTCTACAAAGTTATGTCCATGAGAGTTTTCTGCCATTGATTCTCCGGGATTTAATAAAATAACACCCCAATCTATACTGGGACCTCTCATTAAATATTTAACTCCAGAATTTCCGCCTCTGTATTCCAAATCATTTTCATTAATTTGCTTCAGTTTAGTTCACCTTTACTCTTATATAGTATATAACACAAAATATCTATTTTTCATTAAAAATCTTTTCATATAATCTACATTTACATACAATCCAAATAATTAATTACCGTTGTAAATTATTGAGGATTAACTAAATAAAAGTTAAAAAGGGTTACAAACTAATTTTGCAGATAATTCCATCATTCAATTTCGCCAGTATACCTAATATTATATTCGGACCGGGCAAAATAGCTGAGCTTTATCACATTATCCCCCGATTCGGGAATAATATCCTATTTGTTACTGGAACAAGGTCAATTAAAAATTCAGGAAAATGGGATAATATAATCTCTGAAATTGAGGAAAGGGGTTTTAATTTTTGGAATGTGTCTGTAAACCATGAACCCTCACCACAATTAATAGATGAAGTAGCTACCAAATTCAGAAATAAAAACATAGATTTAGTAGTAGGTATTGGTGGAGGTAGTGTGACTGACGCCGGAAAAGCTATTTCAGCAATGCTTCCAAAAAATGATTCAATAAAAAATTATCTTGAAGGAATAGGTTCTAAACTCCATGATGGACAAAAAATTCCATACATTGCAATACCCACTACTTCAGGTACAGGAAGCGAAGCAACAAAGAACGCAGTGATAAGCGAAATTGGCCCTAATGGGTTCAAAAAGTCACTTCGACATGACAAGTTAGTTCCAGATTATGCGATAATCGACCCTGAGTTTATGTTATCATGTCCACCCACAATTACAGCCGCTTGCGGAATGGATGCATTTACCCAACTATTAGAAGCTTATGTTTCTTCTAAGGCTAATGCAATGACTGATTCCTTAGCCTATAGTGGAATGCAACATATAAAGGATGCTATAATTCCTGCTTGCTCTACTAGTGCTTTAGATATAAATGTTAGAACTAATATGGCTTATGGCTCTCTTATGTCTGGAATAACGTTAGCTAATGCAGGACTTGGGATTGTCCATGGATTAGCTTCTCCCATTGGAGGATATTTCAATATTCCTCATGGAATTGTATGTGGAACACTTCTTGCGCAGAGTACTAAACAAAATATTCATAAATTGGAAGAATTAGGGTCTCAAGGGAAAAATTTCTTACAAAAATATGCGAAAGTAGGTGCCTTATTGTATAATGAGGAAAGTATTAACGAGAAAGATATTATGAAACAGTGTTCTAAACTAATTACAATTCTTGAAAAATGGACGGGTGATTTAAAAATACCCCGTCTTGGAACTTATGGGCTTTCAGAGAATGACATTGATAAAATCATAGAAGGGACAGCTCTTAAAAATAATCCTGTCGTACTTAAAAAAAGTGAAATCAAGCATATAGTATTAAGCCGGCTTTAAAGTAGAAAAATTTTATCCATTTATTGTTTTTAATAATTTTCTTGCTAATAATTCAAATGCTAATTCTACATTCATACCAGTTTTACTTGAAACTTTGATATAATCAAATAAATCATATTGTTCTTTAACTTGTAAAGCATATTCATCACGAAAATTAATCGAATTTACCAAATCTGATTTAGAACCAATAAATAGGATTGGTAATTTATAATTTTCGGAACGACATATTTCAACCCACTCGCCTACATGTCCTAATGTTTGGATACGTGTCAGATCAAAAAGAAGCAAAGCCCCTTTTGCACCCATCGCATAATTCTTTAATAGAAAACGAAACCGTTCCTGCCCTCCAAAATCCCAAATTTGTAATAATAATTCATTTCCATCGATTATTAATTCTTTTAGATGAAATTGGACTCCTATAGTCATTTTAGTATCTGCTATGAATTTTCCTTCCACATATCGATGGAGTAGCGTTGTTTTTCCCACTCCTCCCTCTCCAGCAATGATTGTTTTAAGCACGATGGGTTTTGGCATAACAACATCACAGATCTAATAGTTTATTAAGAAGAATTAATAGATAATATCTCTAACTTAGAACTAAGTTATTTGCTATTATATTGAAATATTAAAATGTAATAAATTTTTTTAAATTTAATCAAAAACTAGATATTTCTTTTGTTTTAGATAAATTGTGTGAATTCCTTGCTTGTACGCCCTTTTTCGTAGATTAGAATCATTAGTTGCTAAATATACACTGCTTTCTTGTGCTTTATAATTTAAACATTCGTTTATTAAAAATTCGTCAGTTGTTTCATTGAAATTCTTTCTCTTTTCGATGTAATGGATGTTATATTTATCCTTATTCTTTTCTAGATATTTTTTACTTGCTAGTAGATCCTTTTCGAATTGTCTTGCATTAGGTTCGCGTTTACGTTTAGAATTTAATTCATCTATTATCTGTTGAAAAATAATAATTTTCGATTTTCCTCCTAAATTCATTTCAATATCGTTTAAATAATCAATTTTAAATTGAAAAGGAAGGAATAAAAAGTTCGAGTCAATTATCACATAATAATCATTCATTGTTAACAATATATTAAGAAATAGAATTTAATAGGTTTGACCTTCTAAGATTTTTTTCGTTAACATATCAAAAGCTTTAGCAACATTTTCACCAGATTTACTTGATATTCGTAAATAGTCGAAAAATCCAAATTCGTCCTTGAATGAAAGCGCATATTCATCATTCACCATTAATTCATTCTCTAAATCATTTTTGGTTCCCAAAAATAAAATTGGTAAATTTGGGTCATTCTTTCTCACGAGTTTAACCCATTGGTCTAAATTTTCTAAGGTTATAGGTCGAGTCAAGTCAAACATCAATAAAGCTCCCTTTGCGCCTAACACATAGCTTTCTAACAAAAATCTAAACCGTTCTTGACCACCAAAATCCCATAGTTGTAATGTGCAATGAAGGCTGTCAATGTTTACCTCTTTTAAAAAAAATTCAACTCCTATCGTCATGCGTGTGTCAGCACTGAATCTTCCTTCCACATAACGATGGAGAAGGGTAGTCTTACCGACGCCTCCCTCTCCTGCTGTAAGGATTTTTAGTATAAATTTCTTGGGCATAATATCATTGATTGAATAGTTAATTTTACTTAATATTTGATAATATTGGGCGTCTTTTTGCTGCTTTTTTGCTATTTTGATTAATAAAATAGTATTTCTTCTATTATTGAAATAAAATTCATAATAACAAATACTTATTTAATAATAATCTTCTTTTTTTATTCTTTTGATTTACTTAAATTTAAATTCATATTATTTTAATATCTAAAAAAATCATAGATTCAATCTTTAAATATATTCATTTTTCGCTACAATCTAAGTATTTTAAATTTAATTTTTAGATTGGAAAAAAATTCCAAAGATTTAATTTTTATTTTAAAGATACTTATACTTAAACAAAATGAATAATAGAACTAAATCAAAAAGAATAAGTGGCAAATATGAAGAAGAAAAAACCAACTGAAGATCTGTTAAATAATTTAGGTGTGAAATCTTGGGGAACTTGGGAAAAAGAAAAGAGTATTTTTGATTGGTCTTATGATGAAACAGAAACGTGTTATATCTTAGATGGCGAAGTGGAAGTAACGGATTCGGAAACTGGTCAAAAATTAGAATTTAAAAAAGGCGACTTAGTTCAATTTCCAAAAGGATTAAATTGTATTTGGAACGTTAAAAAACCAGTAAGAAAATATTATAAATTCGGGGATTTAGAAATATAACAAGGTAATGTTTTATTTTTTTTTATTCTCTTTAAATCTTCGAAAATTAAATAACTTCTTAAATAATTGATTGATTAGTTATATTCAAAAATAAAATCAATTAAAATATTAAGAAGAAACTATCGATTTTACAACTAAAGACTTATTTTACATTCCAGGCTTAAAGTGAAAAATAAGATGGAAGGACTTAAGAGGGAAAATTTTTACTCTGAGAAATATATTAAAAATCTTTTTGATAGTATACCTATTCCTTCTTATGTATGGCAGAAACGGGATAATGATTTCATTCTAATAGACTTCAACAAAGCAGCCAAAAACGCTACTCAAGAAAAAGCTGAAAATTTGTTATATGAAAAAGCATCTATTAGCTATAAAGACAGACCCGATATTATTGGTGCCCTTAATGAATGTTTTAATCAGAAAAAATCAATATCACTCCAAACTAAATACACTGTGAAAATCACTGGTGAGGAAGTATATCTCTCTATCAGGAATTATTATATTCCACCAGATTTAGTAGTAGTTCATGTAAAAGACTTAACCAAAAGGAAATTAGCAGAGAATCAATTATTAGAATCTGAACAAAAATACAAAATGCTTTTTGAAAATTCTCCAATCCCAATTGTGTTATTAAGTCTTAAAGGAAAAATACTTGATTTCAATCATGCTACCGAAAAAATATTCGGATATGATAAGGAAGAACTCATAAATAAGAATTATTTAAGTTTGTGTTTTTATCCATCCGATAATTTACCCCGCTTTAAATCGAGACTTTCTAATTTAAATCAAGGAAAGTCTGTAGAACCAACTGAATTTCAAATATTTAAGAAGGATGGAGAAAAAGTGTGGATTTATACCGAAATTTCATTAATCAGAATTAATGATGAATCACTAATTCAAGCTTTTATATTTAATATTACAGAGCGTAAGAATTTTGAACAAAAAATTGAACGCATGCTTAGAATTGAGCGATTAATATCAACTATATCATCCAGATTCATTGGATCTGATAATATAGATGATTCAATAAACAACTCTCTTATAGAGATGGGGTCTCTCATTCAAGCTGAAAGAGCCTATATTTTGCTTTACAACGAAGAAGACACTTTAGAGTTCTATACGCAAGAATGGTGCCTTAAGGGGATTGCGCCACAAAAGATTAATCCAATCGTAATTCAACCAAATAATTTTCCATGGGCTCAAGAACAATATATGAAAAATGGTTACATTTATATTGCAAATAAGTTAAACCTTCCAGAATCCGCGGATAATATAAAACAAGTGCTTAATGATTTGAATATTGACTCGCTCCTCTTATTTCCCATAATCATTAAAGGGGAATTATATGGATTTATAGGATTTGACAACGTTAAGAAATTTCAAGAATGGCATAAAGAAGAGATAGATTTATTTCGAACGTCATCGGAAGTAATTGGAAATGCTTTAGAGAGGAAATGGTCTGAAGAAACATTAAAAGGAAGTCACCAATTATTAGCGGGGATCATATCTTCATTAACAGAATCAATTTGTCTTATTGATTTTAATTTTAATATTATTTGGACTAATAATGTATCCAACCAATTATTCGGACAGCATTTGGTTAATAAAAAATGTTACAAAATATTTTTTCAACGAGGAAAACCTTGTGAAAATTGTATAGGGTTTAAAACCTTTACAGATGGAAGAATCCATGAAAAAGAGGTTGAATTAAAAAATTTAGATGGTGAGAAGATAATTTGTTGGTACACCTCAAGCTCAGCAGGATTGAATATTGAAGGAGAAACAGAATTTGCAGTATTATTTTTTCGTGATATTACTAAAAGAAAAACGATCGAGGAATCATTAATTAAATCAGAGCAATCTTTACGCCAATTGAATGAATTCCTAAAAGAAAAAATTGAAGAACGAACTAAAGAATTAAAAGAATCAGAAGATAATTACAAACGTATTTTAAATGATCTTGACGTAGGATTTTATAAAGGCCAATTTAAAGGAGAATTGTTGATGCATAATTCAAAATTAAATCAGATTTTGGGACTAGATGCTTCTATTTCGTTAGTAGGTCTTCAGGCAGTAAAATTTTTTGTGGATGATAACACTCAGGAAAATTATTACAACATTCTTACGAGAAGTGATTATGTGAAAGATTTCGAGGCTAAAATTAGAAGACCAGATGGAACAATCATAAAAGTAAATCTAAACTCTCATTTAATTCGTGATA
This sequence comes from Promethearchaeota archaeon, assembly GCA_011364975.1. Classification (GTDB taxonomy): domain Archaea; phylum Asgardarchaeota; class Lokiarchaeia; order Sigyniarchaeales; family SOKP01; genus SOKP01. The sequence goes on from RDOE01000018.1 coordinate 20,402, forward strand.
ATGATGGAAATCCAAAGGAAGTGGAAGGTACTGTTATTCTGATTGAATAAAACAATGCATTTAAAATCATTATAACTATATAATAAAGAACTTACGCGAATCTTTTTTTGTCTTGATATTCTTTAACTGAGACTTCTCTATTATTTAGTCTATTAAATTTTAGTAGAGCATCTTCAATTGCTTTAATTTCTGCTCTTGTGTTAATACCAATATTTTGTAGTTTTTCTAAGATTTCTTTCTCACCATATCCCTTATTAAATAAGGTTTTAAATGTTTCAATGATTTTTTGGTTGTAATAAAAGTATTGTTTATTAATGTATATAATTAGCCATGATTTTTTTGCTTGATTTTTAGATAAAATATGCATTTTTTTTTGAATCTTTGCTAAGGGCTGTTTAAGCCTTCGAGCAAGATTTTTATCATCTATAATCATCACATTATTTAATGTACTTCCTAGTTTCTTGTTAAAAATAATGGTGGGAATATATGATAAGATAAAGAACAAAAGAGTTATAACCGCCATAATCAACGCTGCAATTTGGTTAAAAATGAACACAATAATAATGATTATTACTAAAAAAACAAACCATTTCCTTCCAATTGACCTCAAGTATTTAATAAATTTTGATGTCATAATATTTCCTATTAAAAATTAAATGTACTACTACAAATATATGATATAATTGATGCTTTAAAAACGTTTTTCAATAGGAATAATTAAAAGGTAAAATCACTTTAACCACATTACTAAAAAGCGATTCCGGGTTCGGATGGGACCGGGTACTATCCTGTATCGCCATGACCGTAGCCGAAGCTACAGTTTACAAGTTCCCACAAATCGCAAATCTGCAGTGCGAAGATATAATAGCACTTTTGCAGTACTATTTGCAACGCAAAACAGTTTAACTTCCGGCGCTTTAGCGTTTCGCTACAGTAAATGTGGTTAACATTTAATTACCAACCATTTTATAAGCTCGGCTATTTTCTTCTGAAATGCTTTACTTATATGGTTATGAGTAATTAGAATAGTTAAAAGTACTAATTAAACTTTTTCATAATGATCAATTAAATTTAAAAAGCATGGTTTTAAATGGACTAACATTATTACTATGAAATTAGAACCCTCAAATAACTAATTTCTCTTAATTTCTGTTGACACGCGTTTACATTTTTTGATATTTATATAGAGAATTGACAATGAGATGCTAGCTAATCCAATAATCATGATACTTGAGACGATAAGAGCATAATCACTGAAAGGCTTTGCAATAGTAAAATTAAATGAATCTTCATAGAGAAAAGTAGTTTTGTTGCTATAATCCCGGGCAACAAACATAAAGGAATACGCCCCAGGTACTAGTTTATTTAAGGTCAGATTAAAATCAAAATTATTTTCATCAAAATCATTAATTATTCTATGTATCGAAAAATCATGAGAATTATCCTTAAATAGTAATAAAATAATACTTTCAATTCCAGAATGATTATCATACGCCTTTACTGAAAAATGTACATTATCTGATACGGTTGGTTCGTTTGGATATCGATAAGCATTAGAAATTACTGGTTGTTCCGAATCTGGAATAGTTATAAAATTATAGGATGTTGGAATTAAATTATGCCCAGTTATAAGAACACTATAGTTTTCATTGACTTGAGCCGGTAATCTAAATTTTACATTGCCACTTTTATCCGCATAGATCGTTCTATTTTTTCCATCTTCTGTTCTGAAATTCAATCTAGCGTAGGGTACCGTGTTATTAAAAATGTCCTTTATTTGTAAAGCAACCAATTGGCCCTCATAATAAGTTCCTGTAAATGGATTTGAAGCACTTATAGGTATATTTGTATATATATCCACTTCAGGATCTCCTAATAAATTATATGCCAATAGATTTTTCCGTTCCCACTCTAGCTCCGTAGAAACACTTGGTTGGTTAAAATAATCGCTATTTAGATAAGAAACTTTTGACTCATATAACGCCATTCCCTGCTGAAATTTCTTTTCTTCAAAAAATTCTTTCCAGAACAGTTTTGCATTTGCTCGATTCAGCTTCTCAAGATTCGTATCATTCTCAAAATACCAAGTTACTCTTATTCCACCTATATACCCTATTGCTCCAGAATTTGATTGCTTTATTAAGCGCTCACCTATACTATCATCACCTTTATCATAAGAGGCGGTAGTACACACGTCTGCATATACAAGTGAAGGCATATTTATGTTAGTACTTGATAAAGCATCGGTATTACTGTAAAAATTCTCACTAGTTGCATCTGTAAAACGTGTAGGATCTCCATGACCTGCAAAAATTATTGTTGAATATCCTGAATTTAAATTATTACGAAAGCTTGTGTTGTTAAGACCCCCTAATTGGTTTAATAAAGGAGGTGCTGTTGGACTAAAAGAGCTAGTGGTTTTTGTTAAATGAGTAAAATTCATATCAGAAAGAACATAATTTTGCCAAATGTATTCCGTAAGACGAGCTTCATCTTCTGGAGGATTATAAGAAGAAATTCCTCCTGCTAAAAGCATTCTATTCATCCAATTTCCAATATTCATAGCTTTTTCATAATTTAATGTTTTATTTATCATCAAAGATAACTCTAATGGATTATTTGCAGGTAATCGTCCAACATAAACTTCAGGAATCCAAGAAATTTCATCAACACTCCCTGATTTTGCAGCAGACTCTCCAAATATGCCATTACCATTATCATCCCAAGTACCACTAAGGTCCGAATAATAGAAATCAGTAGGTTTATAATATTCATCCCAGTTTGAGTATTCCGATTCACCCTCAATTTCAGCAGTATCAGGATTATAAACGTATCTAATTGGTATTAAATTTTCATCAGCATCCCCTGCTAAGAGAACCCATCTAATATTATGGGAGGAATAAAACGATTTAATCATATTTCTTATCTTTTCTGCTTTATCCCTGCCTTCATAATCGGAATAATTATATAATGCTATGGTTTTAACCCCCTTATAATTTTTCCATTCCACTAATGGAGTTACCGCATCTAAATAACTCGTATCATTTATAATAACTAACATCTCAATCTTTTGTTCATACCATAATTCATTTAATTCTTTATAATTGATAGGAGGTAGTGAATTAAGATCTATTTCAGGTATAATTGAGCTTAAGTTTAAATTTAATTTGTTATTTATATCGTGATTATCATAAAGGGGTTCATATTTTGGAATAATTAAACTAAAGAGTGGCAGAAGAATTACTAGTATAACAAAAATAAATTTAAATTTCTTATATTGATTTAGAACCATTTAAAATCTATTATTTAATAAGTATCTTGATATATAATTATTTTTAGAGAATAAAATATATTTACCAATATTATAACCAATTAAAAATAAGTAACTTAATAATAAACGATAGGATGTGATTTGTTTGCCATTACGATTTAACAGCTGTCCCCATTGTGACCAAAGAATTGTGTTTAAAATTGAAAAAGATGATATAGATACGTCCCAATATCCCGCTCCAGTATATGTCATTCATAAGATAGATTCTTGTGGTAAATTATCTACGTTTTATGTTGATAGTCTTTTAAGAGTTTCATATACTGAACTCGAGAAAAAACCGGGTGGAATAAAAATCTTAGAAGCAAAATAGAATGGATATTTATTAAAACTTATTGTAAACATTATATTCAAGGAATAATTTAATAAAAAATACATTCTATATTTTTCATACGGAATTTAGAAAAATGAAAATTATCTTTTAATTAAAATTTCTTAGACATAAAAAGTAATGGCGCACAATTTAGAAGATGTAGCAGGTATCGGAAAAGCAACTGCAGACAGATTAAGAGCAGCTGGAATTGACACTGTAGAAAAGTTGGCGAACTCAGATCCAGATATGTTAATCGACCTTAAAATTAAGGGTGTCGGAGAATCAACTGCCCTTAAGTACATTAGTAATGCCAAAACACTTCTTGAAGATATACAAGACGCTATTCCATCTGATACCAAACAAGAAACAAAAATACCTAAGGAACCTGAGAAACAAAAAGTAGCTAAAAAACCAGATGAAGGGAAACTTAAATCCTTAAAGGAATTTCTTAAAAAACAAGCAGAATGCAATATTGGGTTAGTAGGGCACGTAGACCACGGCAAAACGACCCTGGTAAAAGCTTTGACTGGAGATTGGACAGATAGACATTCTGAAGAGCAAGAAAGAGGTATCTCAATAAAGCTTGGTTATTCAAATGCAACAATTCTTTATTGTTCTGTATGTGATGAATATTTAACTTCATATATGGCAGAGAAAGAAAAAGAACAAGGTAGACCTAAATTTACATGCCCAAAATGTTTAGAAACCTTAGAATTCAAAAGAAATATCTCATTTGTGGATGCTCCGGGACATGAAATTTTAATGGCAACTATGCTTAGTGGTGCCTCATTAATGGACGGAGCTTGTTTGTTGATCGCAGCTGATGAAAAATGTCCTCAACCACAAACGAGAGAACATTTGGCAGCATTAAACATCGCAGGAATTAAAAAAGTAATTATAATCCAAAATAAGATTGATGCGGTTTCTAAAGAACAAGCACAAGAGAATTATATGCAAATAAAAAGATTCATAAAAGGAACTGTTGCTGAAAATGCTCCAATTATACCTGTTTCTGCTGTTTTTGGTGCAAACATAAACTTAGTAGTCCGAGCTTTTGAAGAGGTAATCCCAACTCCAGAATTAAAAGATAAGGAAGAATTTCAGTTTTTAGTAGCACGTTCTTTTGATATTAATCGTCCCGGTACAGAGATAGAGAAATTGAAGGGGGGTGTTATTGGTGGTTCCGTATTAAAAGGGAAAATAAAAGTTGGTGAAGAGATAGAAATAAAACCTGGTTTAAGAACCAAAAATTTATACTCTCCAATCAAAACCAAAGTAATAAGCATCAGTCAGGGAAATAATTTACTTGAAGAAGCTAACCCTGGTGGTCTAATAGGCTTGGGAACAAAGCTAGACCCTGCGTTGACTAAAGGAGACTCTTTAATTGGTCATTTAGTTGGAAAACCTGATACTCTACCTCAAATTATATCTGAAGTTGAGCTTGAAGTTCATTTACTTGATAGAGTAATAGGAGCCGAGGTACAAATGAAAGTGCAACAATTAAAACATAATGAAAAATTATTGTTGGTCATAGGAACTGAAAAAACAGCTGGTACTGTAACTAAGATACTAAAAAATTCCTTTATCTTAAGTTTAAATCCTCCTATTTGCCCTCCAGAAAATTTTATATTTGCCATCTCTAGAATTATAAATCGGCGTTATCGATTAATCGGGTATGGTAAAATACTCAACCATAAATAGCCCTTATTTTATACATCAGTGAGAATAGGACAAGAAAATTTCTCTTATTTTGCCATTTATTAATTTTAGAGAAGGATCTACTTGGCTAAATATAGCTTGAATGGATTCAATTACCTCCTTATTTATATCTTCATTATTTGCTTTAGAAATAGTTTGCTTTGTTTCATATAGTATCAAAGTATCACCAGCTTTAGCAAGAAAATGTAAAATTACTTCCTTTTTTATATCCAAAGATAAATCTGATTGATTTTTAACATCTTTAATCTCATAGAAAATTTCATCCATTATTCTTTTTGCTAAAAAACTCAAGAAATTCTCGATTTGATCAATAAAAATTACGATCAACGCAATCTAGCTACGTTTTTTATAATTAAAATAAAATATAAGCCCAATAAATGTTGATATAGCACTAATACTTCCAAAAATTATAATCCAAAGAGGAAAATGTATAACATTTGACCGTATGATATTAACAAGACTAAAAGTATTAATTAATTCTTCCCTAACCAATCGCTCATTTTGATAAACTTTCACGGTATAATTACCATTAGGCACGTTTTCAATTATTATTTCTCCATTTTCATTCGAATAAGCTGGAGCCATTGGTTGGTTCAAATCGTTTGAAATATAAGTTCCATATAATTTTTCATAATAATATAATTCTATTCTATTTCCTACCAAAGGCATATTAATATTATCTGTTAAGATAATTCTAAGATCGTTTGTTGCGCTATATTTTAACACAAATGGATTAGTTTCTCCTGCAATCATATAAGGGATAAACAACCGTAAACCCTTTCTTTTTACAGCGTTTCGAGTAAAAATTAGGCTATATTCTACTGATTGTTGAGAAACTGAGACAATTACATCGAAATAATTGATATCTCTTTTAAAAACCGAATAATTACCTACAACTTGATCTATAGTAATGGTATTCTCGATAAAGGTCACATTTTCTAAATATATATATTGGGGTCCTGAAATAATAGAAGGAATATATATTCTTTCCCGTATACTACGACCTTCCACTAATCTATCGATAGCCCAAGTAAAATCAACGGGATCTATAAACATCATAGTGAAATTGACTTTAAAACTTAATTGAAACATTTTGAACCCAGCTGACATCGTAAAATTTAACCTATTATCGGATTCCAAAAAATTATTTACTTCTTTATCATCAATCGAAAGGTGGTGGTCAAAAAATAAATCCTTATCAAGTGGGTCAAGAATCAACTCAACCTCTAGATTTGTAGCAGGTACAGGTATCAACGTTAGATTAGAATAATATTTAGTTCCAGATAATGCAAACTCATAAGTAAAACTTGGACTAAATGTGTGTTGAGAACTAGTCATCTGTAATATATTCCCTGAATCTTGAATGATATGCCAATTTTCAAGCTCTAAAGTATATTCAAAAATGATATACATTGAGAAATTGTGAGAATTAGCTTTAAAATAATTCTTATATCCAAATTTAATAAAACCATCCGAATCTAAGGAATAATCTTCACTATTAAGCTCTTCAATAATAGATGATGATTGATTCTGAACTAAAAGATGCTTCAATTCACGGGGGTAGAGCCTGAGATTGTATATCAAAAATCCTTCTGAATTTTGAATTGAATTATTGTATTCTACACTAATACTTTCGTTCATAAGAATAATTATTTTATTAGATTCTCTTACAGTATCATCTAAATTATTAAATTGAGCAATTTGAACGGTTTCAATATAAGACGTTTCATAATAAATTATATCTAATGCCCCCGAGAGCAAATCATCATCCAATTCTGGAAATTTTATAGAATAGTTTACAATTCCCATTTCATTAAAATTCAATCTTGTAAGATTAATATTACCTAAACCATGTTCTTGAGTTTCCAAAATAGGTTTATAATCTTCTTTAGAAAAACTATTTAGTTTGGGCTCAAATATATTATTATTATTATTTATTTCTAAAGGAAAATAATTAAAATTTGGGTATAAACTGAGGAAAATAGGAAGAACAAAAACAAATATTATAATTAGTAAGTTTAAAATTTTCCTATATTTTTTATACATCATCTATCTTTGAGAATCTCTTCTTTACAACACAAAATTAAATAAAATTAATTAATTTTACTTAATGTTTTAAATTTTTCTTTAGTATTGTGTAATGTTTTCACTTGATAGTAATATTTAAATTTATTGAATATATGTTTATTTTACTTAAAAGAGCTATTAAAACCGTACAAAAAGCTATAAAGTCACATTATAATTAAGAAAGAAGTTGAATTCAGTGGGATTCCAACACCCTTGATCAATAGATTATGTAGCTGTTTTAAAATTAGTGATCTACGATAAATATGACTCAAAATCCTAGCGAAAAAAGATTTTTAGAAGCTCTTGATAATGCTGTTGACTTATTTTCGGATCATGCGAAAAATGTTTATTCAAAAGTAATTGCAATCTCCCATAATGATGCTGATGGAATAAGTAGTTTACAACTTATTCAAAATTTACTCCATAAAATAAATATTGAATACGATTATTTTATATATAATAGATCCAGTTCCTGGACCAATTATCTTAATGGAATTCTACCTAAGGTACAAAATAATAAAACTGCTTTTATTTTTACTGATGTTGGCTCTACACTTTCTGAGCTTATTCCAATAATTAATAAAAGGAAAGAACATTTCTTTATTCTTGACCATCATGAAGTAGATGTTAATATTAATACTCAAAAGCTCCCAGATAATCTTATTTTTGTGAATCCTACTACTTATGGGTATGATGGATTAGAGCATATAGCAGGAGCTTGTTTAACCTATATGTTTTCAAAACGAATTAAAGCTTCAATAACCAAGCAAGGATGGCTAACAATCATTGGAATCGCTGGTGACTCTTTAAAGTCAATGGACAAACTTCAATCTTTTAATAGAGAGATCTATCAAGAAATACTTAATGAACAACTTATTGAAGAAAATGAAGGATTAGCGTTATTCGGAGGAATGCATGAGAATATTAAAGATGGATTGAAGCATAGTATCTTACCTTATATAAAAGGTTGTGGAGGTGAACCTGACATAAAAATAAAATCTACTTTAGATGAGTTAGGTATAAATCCTACTAAAAAGCTAATTGATTTAGAAAAATCTGAAATTGAAAGCATTTCAAATCAACTAAAAATCCCTATTGGGACTTATGCGCTTCTACCTCAAAAACAAGGATTATTAAGATTTGTATTTGAACACGCTTTATTATTAAACATTCTCTCATTTAAAAATATTAGTGCTGCTCTTTCAATAATACAACAAAAATCGATTACTAGATATGCTAAAACGATATATAATGAGTATATTGCCGAATTAGTTAAGAATTTGAGGTTACTTTCACAGGATTTGCCTCGTTATGAAACTGAAAAAGCAGTATTTATTGATGCAGGAAATGGTAAAATTACACCTAGTAGTTGGTCTGATACTGCTAGTTTTTCTACAGTAAATAATCTTCTCCCCCCAAATAAAATGGTATTTTTGGGAGGTCTTGAGAAAAAGACGCAAATGATAAAACTGAGTATAAGATGTTCCCGTGAATATTTGCAAAATAATAAGATGGGAGTGAATGAAATAATAAATAGAATAAAAGAAGAATTAGGCGGAACTGGTGGAGGCCATAAACTAGCGGGAGGATTAAGATTATCTAAACCATCATTTAATATATTGAGAGAAAAAGTGGATCACATAATTTAGATAATATTATAAGGGAATATCATGAGTTTTTTCCAAAAAATCTCCAATAAGGATGTTATTCTAAAAATTCATGCTAAACCGAATTCAAAAGTCCAGAAAATACAAAAATTCACAGAGGAAGATCCATTTCTTTCAGTAATGCTTTGTTCTAAAGCTAGTAAGAATAAAGCTAATAAGGAGTTAGTTGAGCTATTTAGAACAAAATTCAAGATTAACTCAAACCAAATTGAAATTATCTCTGGAATAAAAAGTCAAACAAAAATGATAAAAATATCTTTTCTGGAGGAAACTTCTTTAAGGGACTTGATAAATAAACTCAAGGAATAATGTAGACATTTAACTACCAATCTTTTTCATTTTTCCACATTTTAGGCAAGTGATAAAATGAGTCATACCTTCATCTGCTCTTCTGGTTTGCCGTGTTTCTAAATGTGCTTTATCATAACCACATTTGGGACATCTAAAGTTTTTGATTGTAGTTCGCAAATTTTTTTCTTTCCAATCTAAAACTTTTTGAATATTAATAACTTCATCTCGTATAGGATGTTCGATAGTTGTTTTAATTTTATAAGAATCAGAATAGGTTTCAGAAAATGGTTTAATTGCACCACACTTGCACTTAAACACTTTTTTCCCGTTTAATTTAGATGGAAGCATCATACTTCCACAATCGTTACAAAATTCCATATTCATTCAAGAAGATATTTTCATTTAATTTTTCATATATACATAATGCGAATTAAAATCAAATAGTTTTCTATCATATTTTTAAGCCAAAAATTAACGCACAAAAAATGATACCTGCAATAAGATCTGCCGTAGTTCCTGGATTTAACCTGCCATTCTCTTTTTGTATTTTTTTATCATACTTTAATGCTAATTTTAGTCCTTTTTTAGTTAAAATACCATTATACTTTAGAATTTTTAAGGCTAAATTAGAAATATACATAGCAGATTTCTTATCGGCTTTTCTAATAATTAAAGTATCGGGGTGAACGCTAAGTAGCTTTAGATACGTATTTACAATGGAGATATTCAAATCTTTAGTTTTATTAAACGTTTCGAAAAAGTATGGTAAACCTTCATTAATTATAATCTCAAATCCAGAAACATATTCTTGGCTAATTAAATCATAATGCATCGAAAATTGAAAAATTTCTTTCAGTCTTATATTGTCTTCTTTAAGTTGTTTGATGGATTGATTGTTATATACATCATACTTGGTAATATTGCCTAAACCCCCCGGGTTGCAAATTCGTATTGCCTCATATAAATTTATCGTATCTTCTAACGTAGCGTCATTTATTACTTTCTCAACTATCCTCTTGAACTCCTTAATAGAAGTAAACCCTAATTTAATACTAACTGCTGCAGCAGAGGCAAGAGGTGCTAAGATGAGAATATGCCCCAATATAACGTTTCCCCCTGATTGCCAATTCATCATATCCTCAGCAGCGTTCTTGAAGAATAACCCTAATCTGATAAAACTTAGGTCATCTTCTATATTCTTTACATTCTCGATTACTCTGTCAATTAAAGATCTAAAATTCGGTTGAATTGCAACTATTCCTGCTAAGAAATGTTCATATTTTGTATTTTTAAAGTTTCTTGTTCTATGTACATTTCCAATCTTCGGCCAACCGAATAGCTCCAAATGACTTGAAAGGTGTACACACCTAATTAAATCTTCAAAACTCTTAATATTAATTTGTATATGAGACACTTTAGAACTAACATTATTTCATTCTACAATTATATAACTAAAAAAAGGATTAATAATACGATAATTCCATAGCTTTTTTTTCCTTAATCATATAGCCCTCATGATCTGCAGTTCTATAAGAAATTGGACGAAATTGATCCTTAATGTTTTTTTGATGAAGAAATTTTTTCAATCTTAGCTTTAGTGTTCTTTTAGACATACTATGGGGGATTATAACCTCCACTTCGTTTGCTGTTCTGGATAACTCTATTTGAGGTAATTGTTCTGTTAAAAACCTTAATAAATCTTCCACGTGTTGTTCTTTTTCTAAACTTAAGTCTTTCACATTAATGATAAAACGTTTAGTTTCTGCATTACTCATAAAATAATCACTCTGTAGTTAAATTAAACGTATAATAAAATTTTTTCCATTTTTAACTATAATTATTTAAAAATTAATCCTTATCAAATAGGAGTTTCATCTCCCCATAACTTCAATGCTTGAGCTAATTCTTGATGGGTTTTTGCATAATCTTTTACAGTTATCTCTTTCATATATGCATCAATTGCTTGTCTTAATGCTTTAGCGCCGCTTTGCGTACCTCCCGGATGGCCTAAAACTCCTCCTCCTGCTTGAATGACTATGTCCGTCGAAAGAAGATCCATTAATCTATGCATGATTCCGGGATGTAAACCTCCAGAACAAACACTAAATACAGGTTTTATTCCATACCAATCTTGTTCAAGCATTTCAAAATCGGTTACATTTGACCCCGAATAACATTTAATATAGTTATTTTTTACTTCGGTTCTTCCTCCCGCTAATTTCCCTAATCCTCCTATATGAAGTTGATCAACCCCTTGCATTCTAGCTATTTCAGCAAGTACCTTCATAGAAATGCCATGTTCAGGATTCCGATCGAATGCAGCATGAAATGCTCGATGAGCATGAATTGCCAATCCTAAGTCTTGGCAAATATCCCGTATTGTCTGCACAGATGACCAACCAGTGGTAAAGATATCAATCATAATATACTCGTTGTTATAATCTTTTACCAATCGAGCCCGCTTTTTCATTTCTTCTACTTCAGCGGTTATATTTATTAAATAACTTTTTCTTTCTCCCGTTTCATTTTCAGCTTTATCTCTCATTTTCATGCTTAATTCAAGCCTCTCTTTGAATTTATTAAATTTCTGATTTGAGAGGTTCTCATCATCCTTAAGAAGATCTACCCCGCCTGACCATATTTCATATCCATGTTGAGCATGTTCTTCAGCGTAATAACCAACTTTAGGCTTTGGAACTGTGGCTGTAATCGGACGTTTATCTATCTTTAAAATTTTTCTTATTCCATCTACACCAAATTGAGGACCTTTAAAAGATCTTATAATATTTAAGGGCCACTTCACATCAATGAGCCTTAAACCATCTAAAGCTTTCATCCCAAATACATTTCCTGCTATAGAACTTAAAATTTGTGGCATATTTCCTTCTTCAAATAAGTCATTAGGATATGCAATTTTAACATATTCTCCATCAATGCTATATACCTTGGCACTTAATTCAATAATGTGGTCTGGAATTTTAAGGGCTGTCCATGTCCCATTACTACTTTCAGCAGCAACCCTAATAGCAACCTTCTCAACTGAGAATCCTTTTGCAGGTTTGATCTTAAACAAACATATAAGGTCCTCCTCGCTTGGATTATAATCTAAATCAAGAAAATCTTCATATTTCAATCAATATCACTTTTTTAATAGGTGCTAAGATTTATTTTCAACCAATTCAGGATATAATTTATAGAAATAAAAGTTTACAAAACTTGGAGCAAATATCCCCGCTTCCGTTATTAATCCATCTATATACCTCCTACTAACGGTCTCAAAAGCGGGATTTAATACCGTTAATCGCTCCGGAGCATCTTCCCATATCTCTTTTGGATCTCGCATTTCAATCTTTTCTAAAATACCAAAAGAGGTTTGAGGATTATATTTCAATAAGGTAGATGCAACATAAAACGGGACATGTTCTTCATGAGCTACTAAAGCTAACAATCTAGATCCAATCTTGTTAATAATTGTTCCTTCAGAAGTTATGGAATCTGCTCCTATAAGGATTAAATCTACTTCATGATGATTTACTGCCCAACGCATAGCGCTGTCAACAACATGAATAACTTCTATCCCAGCATCTAATAACTTTTTAACAGTTTTTCTTCCTTGATAGAAAGGTCGGGTTTCGGTCGCTATAACTTTAAAATTATCTTTACCTTGCTGTTTTGCTTCTAAAAGAATCGCATTTACTACGCTAGAATGACAATGAGTCATAATGCAAAATTCATTATCAGTTGTCACATCGGGGATTCTTCTTGCTCCAATTTCCGCTATTTTCTGTTTAGCATTCTTTATCACAAACTTAAATTCTTCATTTCCTTTTGAAATTATTTCTAGTATTTCATTAATTGAATGTGTGCTTACATTTTTTTCCACTTTATTTAAAATAAAATTTAATCCATTTCTTAAAGCGGGTTCAGTCACTCGGGTTTGGACTAAAACTTCTCGTGCTTCAATTAATTTTTCATACAGTTCTTTGGGTGTGAGATTTTTACCAACTCTATGAGCATAATCACTCAGAAACTGAATTGCACTAGTGGCAACATTACTTGCCCCTTGTATCTCTAAGGACTTTATTTTCTTAGCTTCTTTCAATAATTCCTTCATAAAAAATCGTCTTGAATTCCTACTTTTTTTTATATAATAAGTTAATCTATTTTTTTAGAATCTTTAATGTTATTATTTGAATCTTGATCTAGTTCATAATCTTCCGGATCTATTTCAAGATAGAAAGAACCAATATACTTACAAGAAGTGCATTCAAACATATTTGGTGCTAACCAGCCAGAAACATTAACCGCATTTTTTAAAGTTGGTTTTTTACATTGAGGGCATATTCTAATCCGTGTCATCTTAATTAATAGGATCTAAGAATTATTTTTAAAGATAATTTAAATTTATTCAAACTAAAGTAATTTTATGAAAAATTTTTTTTAACCTTTATTCTGCTTATATTCAATAATAGCAAATAACATTTACTCTCACAGTCTTTTAAATATTATAGAGATTATAAAATCATACTTATAACTAATAAAATACAAAATTTAAAAATTCTAGATTTACCTTGAATTAATGAATAATTTAGAGCTTACGAGAAAAAGTTTACCCAACGAACCAGGAGTTTACTTATTTTGGGATAATAATAATAAAATTATTTATGTAGGCAAAGCTCTGAATTTACGAAAGAGGGTTAATCAGTATTTTGTTAAAACTCATTATACTGATCCTTATTATGAGGAGAAAATAACTGAATTAGTAAAAAATATCGCCTCAATTGAGTATATCGTTACAGAAAATGAAAAAGAAGCATACTTATTAGAAAATATTCAAATTAAAAAGCATCAACCTCGCTTCAATGTCATTATGCGTGATTCAAAATCATATCCTTGGGTTGCGATATTTTATTCAGAAGAGTATCCTAGAATTCGAATTATTAGAGGCCCAGAAAAGTACTCTAAAGATAATATATATTTAGGTCCATATACTGATAAAAAGGAAATATCTCGCATATTAAGGGATTTAAGGAAGATATTCCCTTATTGTTCATGTAAGAAAAAGATGAAAACGAAAACAAGGACTTGCCTTTATTTTCAATTAAAATTATGCCCTGGCCCTTGTATTCAAGCAGTAAGCAAAGAAGAATATTTAGAAAATATCAAGCAGATTGAATTATTCTTAAAAGGAGAAAATGAGAAACTTAAGGCACAAATTTTGGAGAAAATGAATAAAGCCTCGGAAAAACAAAATTATGAAGTTGCAGCATTTTGGAGAGACAAATTACAAGCAATAGATAATTCCACAACCTCCCAAAGTGTGTTATCGAATAATATTGAAAATAAAGATATAATTAGCTATTTTTTAGATAAAGATACTAAATATATAGCATTAATAATTATTCATATAAGAGAAGGTAGGATCTTCAACAAAAGTTCATTTGTTTTTGATCTAAAAGATAAAATTATTCGTAAAGATAAACTATTTCCTTCCATTATAGAACAATTTTATCAAAATACCTCAGAAAATTTACCCGATAACATCGTAGTTCCCAAATTATATAAAGGAATTAGTGTTTTTTCTGAAGTTCTTAAGGATTTTAAGGCAAACATTCTTATTCGGACTCCGTATAATAATGAATTTGGTTTAATGCGAATTGCAAATAAGAATGCTAAAGTTTTAGTCCAACAAGAAATAAAAATGGAAGAAATAAAAGAAAGAGAAAAAGATGAGGTTCTAGAAGCACTTGAAGAAGCTACCAAACTCCTTCACTTAAATAACATACCTCGAATTATAGAAGGATTTGATATTTCTAATATTGAAGGTACTAATGCTACAGGATCAATGGTCTTCTTCCTAGAAGGAAAGCCTTATAATAAATACTATCGACATTTTAATATAAAGTCAAAATCCACCCCTGATGATGTGGCTATGATGAAAGAAGTTATTCGAAGAAGATATACTTATCTTTTGGAAAATAATCTGGAATTACCTGATCTCATACTTGTAGATGGCGGTAAAGGACAATTAAATGCAGGAGTAACTATTTTAAAGGATTTAGGGATAGATGGGATTCCAATAATTGGATTAGCGAAAAAATTTGAAGAAATATACCTTCCAAACGAAAAAAATCCTCTTATTTTATCAAAAGATTCATCTCTCCTCAAACTTTTTCAGAGAGTAAGGGATGAGGCTCATAGATTTGCGGTAAGACTCCATAAAAAACAACGTGAGAAACAAATTACCGGTTCTATATTAGATGATATTAAAGGAATCGGACCCTCAACCAGAAATAAACTTTTATCTCACTTTGGGAGCGTTAAAAATTTGAAAAAAGCTTCTATTGAAGAAATTGCTCAAATTGTGAAAAAAGAATTAGCTTACAAAATTAAGAAAATTCTGGAAGATTAATCTTTTTTTTTAAAAATAAAAAATTCTCTAAATTCGATTTATAATCAATTTAATTAACTCAGTTGTTGCTTCACAATACACTCTCGCTAAAGAATCACTTTTTGCTTCACTTATTACCCTAATTACTGGCTCTGTATTTGATGGATGAATAAGAATAAACCATTCTTTGTCATGACCAAATCTCAGATCGTTATTAATTCGCACAACTTCCTCCCCCTCTTCATTTAAAGCTAGTTTAGTTTCAGAAATAACAAAACTTGTATCAATATTTTCAGTATTAATTAATCTTCTGTGAGAGTAAAATTTTGGGAGCTTAGATACTAATTCTGAAACTTTTAGTTCCGTTTTTATTAATATTTCTATAATTTTCGCAGCTGCAAAGATTCCATCTCTTGTATTATTAAATAATGGGAATATAATACCCCCGCATGATCCTTCACCGCCAAATACTAAACTTTTCTTCTTTGCTTCTTTATTTTTGTTTAATATTTTGGTTATCTCATTTGATAGGAAAACTTCTCCAATAGGGGTTCTTATAACTTGAGCATTATAAGTATCAGCAATAACTTCAAACATTAAAGATGAAGCTATATTAGTTACGAAAATTATCTTTTCATTATCTTGATTAATATTTTTTAAATAATAGTCCATGATGAGAGCTAAACCAATGTCTTCGGGATAGCAAGTTCCATCGTCACCAACAATTGCTAGTCTATCGGCATCACTATCATGAGCAAATCCGATATCGTATTTTCCTTGCCAAACTTCCATGATTAAATCTTTTAAATTTTTTCGGACTGGTTCAATCTCTCTTGGAAAAGAACTTTTTAAAATGAATTCATTATTAATTAATTTAACCTTGCATCCAAGTTCTTGGAGTAGTTGGGGGGTAACTATTTTTCCAGCCCCTGCCCCGGTGTCAATTACAACTTTAAGCTTGTTCCGCTCTTTTAAGGTTTTAAAATCAATATAATTTTTTAAATCCTCTCTATAATGCGGAACAGGATTGAAATAAGTCGTTCTTCGTTTTATCTCTGAGCTTTTAACTTTATAATCTTTTATCGAAATAGTCTTCATTAAATTAGAAATCTTCGATATATCCTCATTACTCAAATAACCTTCTGAATTAAGAAGTTTAATGCCATTCCATTTTTGTGAATTATGCGAACCTGTGATAATTATTCCTGCAGGTATATTGTTTATGGTTTTTGCATGAAAGATAACTGGAGTAGGAATTATACCAACATTTACTACTTCAAAACCTGTAGTAATTAGTCCTTCAATTATACCTTTCTCGAGATATTCTCCGCTTGGGCGAGTATCTCTCCCTAAAATGATCTTCCTTTCATTCTCTTTATAATATTGACCAAAAGCGATTGCTAATTTTTTTGCCACTTCATAATTAAGATGTTTTCCTACAACCCCCCTAATTCCACTGAAAGTAAAAATTAAATTCTCCTTTATCATAATTTAATGCCAAATAAAATTTAAGAAATAATTGGATTTCCTTCTAATTTATATTTCACCAAAACTAGGGCACCTCTTAAACCAATATTTTCTAAATATTTAGTTTTCTTAATTTTAGGGGGGCGATTGATGGTAAACAAGAGAGGATCATTTTCAAATTGATCTATAATCGGCGGTAATATGAGATCATGATCTTTTAACATAGCTCCACCAAAATAAATAGCTTTACAATCATAAAAGTTATTAATTAAACCTACTCCAACTTTTGTAAAATAGATGCATTGATCTACAATACTTTTAGAAAACTTATCTGCGCCACGAGCCGCTTGGAAAATTTCCTTAGCGGTTAATTTCGTTAAATCATTATCAATCATGTACATCAATATTTTTGAACTTAAATTAGTTTTTTTTATAGCTTCAAGAGCGCGATTCCTTACTCCCGTTCCTGAACTGTATACTTCCCAGCATCCAAATGCCCCACAATTGCATTGAAAACTACTTTGGGGATTTACTAATCCATGTCCAATTTCCGCAGCATTACCATCTTTTCCAAGTAAAAGATGTCCATTGCATATTACACCGCCACCAATTCCTGTTGACATGGTAACATAAACTAGATTATCCTTCTCTTCTTCTGTGGCTTCGAAATAATGAATTCCCAACGCTGAAGCGTTTGCATCATTTATTATATAAATAGGAATTTCTGTAAAGATTTTTTGCAATGGTTCTTTTAAAGGAATTACTTTAAAGCCCAAATTTGCATTATTAAAAATCTCTCCCTTTTTGATATCTATTGGTCCAGCAGTAGCGATTCCTATACCGATTAAATCTTCTTTATTTAAATCATTCTCATATAAGATGCTTGTGATTAATGAGGAAAGCGTTTTACTTATTGATAATTCATCAGCTTTGGGGGTGTTAAGCATTTTAATTTTGATATTTTGCTCTTTTAAATCTTTTGTGCAGAGCGCCACACGAATCCAAGTACCCCCAATATCTGCTCCTATAATATATTCATACATTTTAATCCTTTTTTTATTAGAATTGAGCTTTTTTCCTTCTTTATTAATAATAATCTATTTTTATTAAATCGTTATTAATAGTTTTTTTAATTATTTTTACAATTTCTCTTTTTCTTTCTTCATCAATTGCAAATACAAATGGTTCTGATGGAATTCTTGCTATTGAATAAATTTGTATAATATCTGGATTTATTTTTTTTAAAGCATATGCTAATTGATTAATATTCTCATTATTGTTATTAGAAATAAAATCTTTTCTATTTGAATTATAAATTAAGCACTGTATTGCTAATTTATTAGGTTTCATTTCTCTTTTTAGTTTTTCTAATGAGTTTATAATTACATCAAGACTAGGACATTCTTGGTGAGGTTGGTTTGTTTTTTGAAAATCAACATCGACGGCACTATCTAATTTTGCTAAGACTAAATCAAAATATTTAACTCTTTCACGAATTTCATCAGAATATAAAGTACTTGAATTTGTAAACAAAGTTATTTGTGGAGGTTTTTTATCCCATTTTAGTAAATCTCGTACGTTCTTCGTAATGGTATAAAAATCTAGCAGATTTTCGTTAAGAGTCGGTTCTCCATTATACCCAAGTGTAATTGAGTCTAGATGAGGTACATATTTCAGAATATCTTTTAACTCTCTTGAATAATTAAAAGATGGAGGGGCTTTTATCCTACATTTAGGAGAAACTACTTTATTTGTTGGTCCAATTTCGCAATATACACAATTATAAGTACAAAGTTTATTTTTTGGTAAAATATCTACCCCCAAAGAAAGACCAAGACGCCTTGATTTGAATGGACCATAAGTATATTGACGCATTTCAATATATAAATTTTTAATTATAATATTTGTTTATAAAATTCTTTATTGCACTATTTACTTCTTTAGGTTTTTCAATCATAACCATATGTCCCGCATCTTGAATGACGCTTATCATTGACTGTTCTATTTTTTTATGAAAAAATTCAGAATATTTGACTGGTGTTAAATTATCTTCATTTCCAACAATAATTAAACAAGGAACTTCAATCATATGTACTTTATCTAGCATATCGAAATTATTGCAGATAGAAAAATCATTAAATGTGACTTCAGCACTAACTTTAGATGCTTCAACCGTTGCCTTTTTAATAAGATCCTTGCTGGTAACGCGAGAAAAAGCTCCTACAAATAAGGTTTCTAAGTATTTTAAATGATTACATTTCAAAGTATCAAGAATATTAGGACTTACTCTTAATCTCCCTCCAGTACCAACTAGAATCAACCCTGTTATCTTATTAGGTGATTGATGATATAAGTTTTGAATGATTGCTCCTCCTAATGAATGACCTGCTAAAATTACTTCTCGTAACTTTAGTTCTTCCATTAATTTTTTAACAACATTGGTATACAAGTTCAAGTTGAGCTGTTCGAATTCATCTGATTTACCATGTGATGGTAAATCTAATGCGATTAATTTATAATTAATATCAATCTTAAATTGATCTTTCCAAACTTCGAAGTTTCCTCCAGAACCATGGATGAAGATTATTGCTTTGTCGATGTCTGGACCTTTTATTTGATAATATATTTTCTTTGTTAAATAATTTAGATAAGAAATCTTTTATCTCCCTAATTTAAGAATTCTTTAATATAATAATTAAAAGAAACTAAATTAATTTTCTTAATATATGAAATAGAATTACCATTAGTTATCAAAATTTAATTTTGGGCTTCAATATCTCGATGTTGCATTTCTAAGAGGCGTTTATATTTTCCGTCTAGTTTTAGAAGCGAATCATGTGTTCCTTGTTCTACTATCCCCTTTTTCTCGGAACTTAACACTATGATACGATCAGCATTCTTTATAGTTGAGAGTCTGTGAGCAATGATGATAGTCGTTCTTCCCTTTCTCGCTTTATCCAAAGCATCTTGAATTAAGGTTTCAGTATAAGGATCTACAGAAGAAGTCGCTTCATCTAAAATTAGAATTTTAGGGTCAGTTATCAACGCCCTTGCAAATGCAATAAGCTGTCGTTGTCCTATAGATATGTTGGATGCATTCTCTTTTAATTTTGTATCATATTTCTTATGCAAAGCTTCAATAAAATTATGTAATCCTAAAAATTTTGAAACTTCTAACATTTTTTTCTCTATTTCAGGTGTGATTTCATCAAACGCATAAAGTAAATTCTCTTTAATTGTGCCTGTAAAAAGAAATGCATCTTGAGGCACCAAACCAATCAAATTTCGAAGCTGTTCTTTACTTATCTCTCGAATATTAACGCTATCTAACTTAATACTACCTTTATTAATATCGTAAAAGCGCGAGATTAATTTGATTATTGTTGTCTTGCCTGCTCCCGTTTCTCCAACAATAGCAATCGTTTTTCCATTAGGAATCTCTAAGGTAACATCGTTTAAAACAAAACCTGTTGAATGTTCACGTTGAACAATTTTCCTCTCTTCTTCAATAGCATCAATAACTATTTTTGGGATTTGAGCATAAATATCATCAGGAATTTTAATTCTAGCTAGCATCTTTGTCATATTTTGTGGAGAAATTTGATTTATTCCCCCACTTACCATTCCTGACCCTTCACTTTGCAATCCACTAGCGGAATTTTGCTGAAATAAGCCTTTACGCCTTAAATTGCTCTCAAGCAACTTAGACATTTGTAAAATTGCTTCAGTAGGAATAATTGGTAACTTTATATCGACTGAACGCTGATCCACAGATGGAAATGTTGTTTTGAGTTGTGGATTCTTTCTAGCACTCTCTGAATTTGGAATTGCATACCCAAATTCTGCTAAAATATGATCAATGATTTCTGATACCTGTTCAGGTTTCTTTCCCATTAAATTAATGAATAACTTATCTCTTAAATTCTGAGGGAAGTTAATCGCATTTTTCAATATGAAAGATGAATATGGCTGAGGAAATAATTTTATAATCCCTATTAATTCTTGTAATATTGGATTGTCTGAATTAAGTTGTGATTTTTCCTTGATTGGCTTTCTCTCTTTAGATTTTGAACCAAGATTTATCAACTGATTCTCATCTATATTATATCCAAAACTAACAGAATCAAATTCAATTGTTCCCTCTACATTTTCTATTATTTTTGGATTATCTATATCAGGGATTTCCACTTTTTCCTCCAATAAGGTATAAATTCTATCACTTGCCGCTAAAGCTGCCGCAGTGACTTCTTGGATTTGCATGAGTGTCATGAATGGTCTAAAAAATTGTCCTAATATTGAAATATATGCACTCAATACACCAACCGTAACCGGAATCCCTAAGATGGTAACATGTCCAAGAACCGTGAAACCACCCGCCAATAATACTCCTGCAGTTAAAATTGACGTGGATAAAGTAATTAGAGGGAAAATTGTAGCCATAAATTTTCGTATTTTAAGCATTGCGTTATAATTTGCTGTATTTGCTCTATCAAATTCACTAGAAGCTCTCTTCTGCTGACCATAAGCTTGAACTACTTTAGCTCCCGCAACATTCTCTTGAATTGAGGATGTAACACTCCCGATAGTCTTTCTTGATTCTTTAAATAAATTCATAGCGACTTTTCTAAATAAGTATGTGATAATAAAAAAGATTGGGAATACAATCATAGAAATTAATGCAAGATATACATTTAATAGATACATGATAAGGACTGTAAGACTTAAACTGACAATACTGGAAATAATTTGAACAAATTGTCCCCCGACTAGCTGATTTAAAAGCGTAACGTCATTTGTAGTGATGGAAATAATATCACCAGAAGAACGTAGGTCAAAATAACTTAAGGACATATCCTGTAACTTAAAGAATAAATCATTTCTTATTTCGAAAGTAATTTTTTGAGATATTTTCCCCATTCCGTATTGGGAGTAATAAGTACCTATAGCCATGATAACGAGCAGTGAAAAATAAAAAGTGCTCATAAAAACAATATAATAACTATTTTTAGCTATAATACCGTTATCTATAATACTTGCTGAAATTATAGGGGTTATGGAAGAAATTAGCGTACCAATAAGTAGTAATACTAAATATATCATAAATTTACTGCGAAAAGGCTTTATATAAGAAAATATCCATTTCCATAACTCTTTCCGTGGGTGTATTAATTTTGATTTCTCCCCTTCCATGAAGAATCGGGGCCGTGAACTTGCACTAGGTTGTATTATCTCTTTATCTTCTTCATTATTTAAATCCTTTTTACTCAATAGTTAACACCCCAGTTTGAATTTTGGATTTTTGTTTATAATATAAAGTTTCATAAATTTGCTTATATAACACATTTGAAGCAATTAATTCATGATGATTCCCAAAACCTACCACACGCCCTCTATCTAATATTAATATTAAATCTGCATTTCGGATTGTAGAAATTCTCTGTGTAATAATGATGGTTGTAGTGTCTTTCATTATGCTCGCTAAAGCTTCTTGAATGTTGTATTCTGTCTCTACATCCACAGAACTAGTTGAATCGTCAAAAATTAAAATTTTAGGTTTTATTAACAAAGCTCTAGCAATGGATAAACGTTGTTTTTGACCTCCAGATAATCGAGTCCCACGTTCTCCTACTACAGAATCGTATCCTTTAGGTAAAGACATTATAAAATCATGTAAGTCTGCTATTTTAGCTGCATTTATTACTTCTTCTAATTTTGCTCCTTCTTTTCCATAGGCGATATTTTCAAATATGGATTTATTAAACAAAAAGGTTTCTTGAGATACGATTCCAATATTACGGCGTAAATCCTTTAAAAGATATCTTTTAATATCCATACGGTCTATTCTTATTCTTCCCTCATTAATATCATAAAAACGAGGAATAAGATTTATAATTGTAGACTTACCTGAACCAGTTGTACCTAAAATAGCCATAGTTTTGCCTGCAGGAAGTTTAAACGAAATTTCCTTTAAAATCTTATTATCGGGGATATACCCAAATGAAACATTATCAAATTCAATATCACCATTTATAAATTTAATTGGCAAAGCATCAGGTAGGTCTTCTATTTCTGGAGAGGATTCAAGTACTTCCCTTACACGTGTTAATGCCGCATCTGCTTGAATATAAATTAACATTATCTGGCCTAACATCATTAAAGGAAAGCCCAGAGCTGCTATATAGGATTGCAAAGTTATAATTGTTTGCAAATCCATTGTTCCTTCAATAACCCAAATACCTCCAAGGAAAAAGGTGATAATCGTCATAAAGCCTATTATCACATAGATCAAAGGCATATACATTGAATTAAATCTTACAGAATCTACA
The DNA here is from genome assembly GCA_011364975.1 of Promethearchaeota archaeon. Lineage (GTDB taxonomy): Archaea > Asgardarchaeota > Lokiarchaeia > Sigyniarchaeales > SOKP01 > SOKP01. The sequence goes on from RDOE01000018.1 coordinate 43,971, forward strand.
CTTGCCTTATAAAATCTTTTATTATTTTTTGAAAATTTTAATCTCTCTTTTTGCTGAGTATTAAATATTCTCACAACCTCTGCTCCTATTATATTTTCTCTTATTGTATTAGTTAATTCACCAAAACTCTCTCTTGTTTCTAAAAAGATAGGTTTTAGTTTTTTAGCGATATAATAAGATATACTGAGTGAAATGATGAAAGTAATGATTAAGAATGCAGATAATTGTAGATTGAAAAATAGAAATCCTATTAAGATTCCAATCAATTGAAGCGATGATTGTAAACCAACAGTTAAGCCGAAACCAAAAATCTGTTGTGTTTCTTCGATATCACTGGTCGCTCTTGCGATTAATTGTCCCGTTTCAGTTTTATCAAAATATGAAAAAGATTGGCGCGAAATAGCATTACTTATATCATTTCGAAGATAATAGATTGCTCGTGATGAAACCTCTGCTCCTCTTAATCTTGCAGCCCTATTTGAGATATAGGTTAAAAACGCAAACATGACTACTAAAAGAAAATTGATAATTAACTGAAAGACAGTTGTATTTAATGAGTTATTAGGATCAAGACTACCGACAATTCTACCTATGAATACAGGAGTTAAAGTATAGAAAATAGTTGATAATGTCAAAAAGCTAATTTCTAGAATAAAATCTTTTCTCGATTTTAACCAATATTTAAATATCATTCTTGCAGAATTCAATTTTATACCCTTGGTTTCATTTTTGATTCTAATTGCTAATCTTAAGCTCTCGTACAAAAAATATTTATCTATTGACTAACTTCCATCTTATTAAATGATCTTGCACCAATGAATATCAATAATGCTCCAAAACCAACAGTTACAGTTAGATCAAGCCAAAATGGATAATATGAAACACCAAGCAAAGTTAATCTAAATAAATCAACGCTATAAGTAAAAGGATTAAGCATCAATATAATTTGTAAGGAGGATGGAAATGCTATTAAAGCTCCCGATAACCAAAACATAGGCATAACAATAAATGTTTGGATTAAGCCAAAGGACTGCATATCACTCAAGCGAGTACTAATAATTAATCCAATTCCAACCACACCTAGGCTGGCCAATAACGAAACGGGAATAATTAACATTATACGCCAAATTAAATTGAGATCATATCCAAAATATCCAATCGCAACACTTAAAATAATTATGGTAACTACTTGTATTACCGTTTGTAACGCTACTCCTAAAGTTCTTCCTAACATTAACGTTCCTCGGCTAACTGGGGCAACTAATAATTCTTTCATAAAACCAAACATTTTATCTCTAAAAATTGACATGCCCCCAAATATACCTGTAAATAATATTACAATAGCCGCCATTCCTGAAGCCACAAAAGCTCTAGGATTAACAATTATCCCTTGAATAGTAACTGGACTTGATGAAAAACCCGCCCCAAACACAAATAAAAACAATAAACCCTGTGCTAGTGATGAAATAATTCTTGATTTGCTTCTCCAATAACCTATTAATTCTCTTTTTGCTAAAATCCACACTACACTATAATTCATTTTTGTTCTTAACACTTTTGATTCTAACATCTAATCTCACTTCCTCAATTGCCTCATTTGAATCATTTTTTTAACATCTTTTGATAGATTTGAAGATTCTTCTCGAATTGCAGTCCCAACATAATGAAGGAACACATCCTCCAAGGTAGGTTGATGCATATTTACAGTTTTGATAATTAAATTACTTTCATTTACTTCATGGATAATGAGTGGTAATTGTTTACCACCATTCTCACATGAGATCGATATTGAAGGCTCATTATTATTTTCGTCCTCGATAAGCTCGCCCTTTTTTATTTTTATTAGTTCTTCCTTTATGTTATCTGGAACCTCTTCTATAAGTTTTTCATCAAACATGTTTGCAATCTGCTTTTTCATGGCTAAAGGAGCATTAAGGAACATATTCGCAGCCATCGGCATTTTTTTCCAAGCCATAAGTAATTTGTTAGGGTCTGATAAGATGTCTCGCATTCTGGCTTTTATCATTTCGGGATCAATATTAGGCATCCCTTTAGGGAGTTGAATATCAGGTATCATTTCCTGTGTACTATCAGCAGTTCCAAACCTTACGTTTTTCACGCCAGATATTCCTTTAATTTTATTTATGAGCATAGGTACTTTAAATCTATCTTCTAATGACTCAAACTGGATGTCAATAACATCTCCAGATATTTGTTTCTTTAAATTTTCAGATGTGTCCATTGCAATTATTTTTCCATGATCCATAATACAAATTCTATCTGCAAGAATATCTGCCTCTTCCATGTAATGAGTCGTAATTAAAATAGTCATTTTGGAATTACCTTCATTTAATTCCTTAATTTTATCCCAAATCTTTCTACGAGTTTGGGGATCCAAACCTAATGTGGGTTCATCAAGAAATAAGACCTTTGGTTCATGAATTAACCCTCTCGCAATTTCCAAGCGTCTTTTCATTCCTCCAGAATAATTCTTCACTAAGGTATTTGCTTTATCCTCAAGATCTACTAATTTTAAAACTTCTTTGATCTTTAATTGTCGTTCCTTCTTTGGCATTCCGTATAAAACTGCATGTAATTCCAAATTTTCCCAACCTTTCATTTCACTATCTAATGATGGTTCTTGAAAGACAATACCAATACTTTTTCTAACCTTATCTGGGTCCTCATTAACATTAAAATTATTAACAATAACTTCCCCTTGTGTAGAAGATAATAGAGTTGCAAGAACACTTATAGTAGTGGTTTTTCCTGCACCATTTGGGCCTAATAATGCAAATATCTCCCCTTCTTTAATGTTAAAGTTAATATTATCTACAGCTTTCACATTTCCAACTTCATATATCTTAGTGAAATTTTTTACTTCAATTATATTTCCATTCAAATTCAATTACCTGTAATTTTTCTTTTTAATATATCAATTCTTTCATTTATTCTCTTAAGTTGTTCACTCAAATTTTTAATATCCCTTGAAGTTCTTACTCTTTGAAGTTCAAGAAATTCTAGTTGTTCTTGTCCTGATTTCTCATCAAATCTATTTAAAATTAGATTAACGGGGTGAAGCTTATGTATGTCCTTGGGTAAAGTAGCCTTCTCTTCACCTAACATTGCAATTTTCAGGGTTTCGAATGAGTTTTCGATTAAGTTCTTCTTTTCTAACATAATTCTTAAGGTTGATTGACCTTTCGGAGTGATTTCATATATTTTCCGATTTCTTCCTTCAACTTGTTCTTCTTGGTAGGC
>RDOE01000181.1 GCA_011364975.1 Promethearchaeota archaeon
CTAAGTAGATATATATTTTTTTTAATTCCTTCTTGTAATTTATCATAAGTTTCTTGAGTAACCTCTTCTTTATAATTACCTAAATATTCAAGAGACATAATTAATACAGAAATAGGAGTTCTCAATTCATGCGATACCGTTGATACAAACTGCTCTAACTCTCTTTCAACTTGCTTACGTTTAGAAATATTTTTTCCATAAATATTAACATATCCTGCTCCCTTGATTGGTACAATAAATATCGAAAAAGTTTCATTATTTACTGTAATTTCTACTTCAACATTTTTATCTTCAGTAAAACACGCTTTAACACTCTTTAATAAAATTTCTGGGATTCTACTCCCCTCTCCTATATTAAAGATTCGTTCAGCAGCTTTATTGGTAAATAATACATACTTTTTACTCACTCTAAGAACGGGATCAGGATTTTCTAAGGGGAATTTAGCGACATCTATAATCTTTTCTTGAGCTAATTTTTGTTCAGTAATATCTGTGACAAATGCCATGGCACCATTAAAATTTCCATGATCATCATATAATGGCGAGGTTCTTAGGGAGGTGTATATCTTTCTACCTGACCTATGGCTAAATATAAAATTATGATCTTCTTTTATGCCTTCGCTTCTTCTTTTAAACATATTTTGGCCTAATAATCGCTGTTCTTCATCCATGTAATCAAATAAAGAATGTCCAAGCATATCTTCAACTGAATACCCAAGCATTTCTGCCATTGCGGGATTTGTTAAAGTCGTTTTAGCTTCCTTATCGATTACCCAAACACCTTCAAGAGAGTTCTCAATTAAATACCGATACTTTTTTTCTGATTTTATCAGATTTTCTTGAATAATTTTTTCTTCGGTCATATCAGTATAATTTTGAATGATGCCTAAAAATTCACCTTCGAGGCTTTTTAATGGAACAGAGTGTACAATTAAAGGTATATTACTTCCATTAGCACTAAGGAGGCTAATTTCATATTCCACATTATTCTCTCCAGCGATTATTTTCTTCAATGTGCATCTATCGGTATGACATGATGCATGGGGAAAGAGTTCATAACAGTGTTTTCCTATTAGGGACTCCTTATTAGCATTAAAAAGGTTGCAGAATGTTTCATTTACATTTATGATTTTAAAATTAGCATTTACTATCCGCAATGGAAGAGCAGCGTTAAAAATTTGGTCAATTTCTGAATGAGTAAGTTTAAGTTGAATTGTTTGTTCTCTTAGGGATTCCTCACTAACTTTAAGTTTTCGAAATAAGAGTTGAAAGGGATTTTCAAGTCCGATTTCAATGATCGCTTTATACATGAAGAAAAATGCAACTATTTTGAATATATGTCCTAAGAAATTGGAAAAATCAAACACAGAAATATAGAACGTGAATGCTATTTCAGAAATTATTGTAGCTAAGATGAATATCACTAAATAATTGAACACTTTTTTATTAAATTCTTCTCGAAATTTAATTAATAGACCTAAGCATAATAATAAAATGATGTCAATTATATACTCACTAATAACTTTAAAGCTAGTAAGACCTAAGCCTTCTATATAGCAATCAGGAAAGATTCCCTGAAAAATGAAAATCAATAGCAATGTATCGATAATCATGTATATTATCATCAGATAATCTGCGTTTAATTTTTTATTAATGACAAAGATCGCGAATAAAAAAGAGATCACCTGTATATATCGAGCTGAAATCCATAATTGGGTAGTTAAATTAGAAGTGAACCCTATAAATACACCCATACCTGAATAAGCAAGTGTATGGATCAAATCAATAATCCCCACAAATATAAATGATATGCCCAAAACTAAAAAGAAAGAATTTTCTATATATTTTCGAGAATTCCACCCAATTAAAAAGATACTCCCTGCTATAATGATACTAAATAATTCCGCAATAGAATGAAATAATAAATAACTATACAAACTGCTTAAGTAGGTTAATATAAGCCCAAATATAAACAACCCATATTCAAGAGTTTCTCTCGTATAGAATATATCAGTAATCTTTTTTATTCCTTTACGCATCATTCTTAAATATAAATTTGATAGATTAAGTAATCTCAATCCAATTAATTAAACTTTGGATTTTTGAAAAATTGTATAAATAGAGGTCTTGAATAGATTATATTTAAAAGTAGTTGGAATTATTTCTTTCAAATTAGAAACTAATTTATCTATAATTTCCTCAGTAAGTTCCTTATTTGTAATGCTTAAATCAGGATCATTTTTGTGCAAAAAAATTGAAAAATCTACACTACTATTGTCCTTCTCGAGTAAATTAACAATCGAATCTAAATATTCTAATGCTTGATCATATCGTTTAGTATCTTGAATATCAATAATATAAATAAATTTATCTGTGCCTTTAATATATGTCTTAAAATTAGTTAAATAATCTTTTCTAAATTCCTCCTGACCACCAAAATCCCAAATACTAAATTCCGTTTCTAACATTTTAAATTTATTAATAAAGAATTGCTTGGTGGGCTTTAAGGAACAAAAAGAAGGTATATTCTTCAAGCCCATTAAACTTAATGTTATAGAAGTCTTACCACTATTATCCAAACCCATTAATACTATCTTTTTTGTCCCTTCATAATCTCGCTGAGTCATATTTGTTAGATTCCATCCATTTAACCATATATCTCTAAAACTTAAAATAAAGTCTCTAACACATCGAGATCTTCTAACCCAGATTGCTTGTTTTTATTCAATTTTACAACAAAATATCGAACATCATTAATTAATGTGAAAAAATCACTAGATTTAATTCGATAGTAATTCTTATTATCTCTTCTTTCAAAATCAATGAGGTTAGAATTAAATAACGTTTTCAAATGCTGAGATATAGTTGATTGGGTTATACCTAAAGCATCTTCAATATCTCTTTGTGTAATCTCACTATTTTTTAATAAATCTAAAATTTGTAGGCGTGTCTGATCTGCCAGAACTTTAAAAAACTCAACTGTAAATTGTGTAATTTCACTCATTTTTTCCCAAGCTCTTATTGATAAAAGAGTTAATTAAACTCGCTTTTAAAAGTATTCATAATTATTTATAAAGTAATTGTATAAAAATATAAGTCTACCGAAATATTTATATATAGGCATATCGTTATATATCAATAATAATTGTTCAATATATTTTTAAAAAAATTAATAGTGTCGTATTATGGAAAGTAGCGTATTTGAAATCGATGAAATCGATAAAAGTATAATTAAGTTAATCCAAAAAGAACCCACATTAACTCATACAGAAATTGCCAAAAAGGTTAATCGAAGTCAGCCTACAATTGGAATGAGGATAAGAAAGCTTGAAAGCTCAGGAATATTAAAATTTCAAGCAGGAATTAACCTAAAAACTATGGACTTAATATTAGCTAGGGTTGAACTTCAAACTTTAAGACCTCAAGAAGTTTTAGATCTTGTAAAAAAGTGTCCATATATGCTCAATGCATTCCGTCTAAGTGGGTCATCAAATATAAGTATACTAATTGTTAGCACTCATCTTAACCATTTAGATAAAATTATTAATCACCATTTTAGATCTAATCCTGATATCTCCTCTGTACAGATGGATGTTATTACAGATGTCGTAAATGATTTTGTTCTTCCTTTCAGCTTTAATTTTAACAAATGTGGGGCTGCTGAAAGTGGTGAATGTTGTGGTGGATGTAACAAATTTGAGATTTTTTAAATAAATTTTTCAAGCTAAATTATATTTGAAAATTCATCTAAGCTTATTGTTTATTTCACAAAATAAGTTTACTTGTAATAAAATTTCAGAAAAAAAAT
>RDOE01000182.1 GCA_011364975.1 Promethearchaeota archaeon
ATTATTTAAATCTTGGAGCAATAATTTTAACAATATTACTTATTAGCCTAATTGTAATTAATGTTTTTTATCTTATTTGGGATAAAAGTATTAAAAAATACTTAATTCTTTTAGGAATTTTTATTGTAGCTTTATGGGTTAGTGAAGTTATTCATGAGTCAGGACACGCTATTTTTGTTTTAATCTCAGGCGGTCAGATCACAGCATTCATGCCTTTTCCTTCTCTTATCGGAAATGAGATTAATGCCGGATATGTTTTTTTTGAAGGAGTACCCTTATCTTTACAACCGCTGGTTTTACTAGGCGGAGAAATCTTCCAATGGATAACCGTGATTGTAGTTATATCTCTTCTATACTTTAAAAAATGGTCTTCTCCAATCAATTTATTCCTAAAATCAATATTAATTATTTCTTGGTTAGATTTTCCGTTGTATACTATTAATAATATGCTCGAATTACCTCACTGGTTTATTTTAGGCAGTAGTCGGGGTGATATTTTAAATATCTCAGCATTAACTGAAATTCCGATGTTAATTTTCCTTATAATAGGTGTTATTCAAATAGCTTTCGGACTTTTTCTATTTTTTTATCTTAAGATATTCAGAAATCCGTTCATTAAGAGAAATAGTACTGATTATATTGAGAAATAATATCATCTACTCCTAAATTATAACCGATCTATAAATTTATCAATAAATTTTCGTAATATTGGCTTTAAATCTTCGATCCATGCTTTACCTTTTAATCTTTCATGTTTGAGCCTTTTTTCAAATTCCTCTATTACATAGGTCAATTCATTTTGTAAACTTATGACGGAATAGTTTTTATAATCATCCGTTAATCCAGAAAAAATATAATCTGCAAAACTTAAAATTAGTTTATTCTTAAACTCATTAAAATTATAGAACGCACCAAACTGAAAGTAAGACGATAAAAATTGAGTAATTGCTAGTGTAAGTTCTTTTTCATCTATATTTCTTTTTTGAAAACAATAGAACTTTATTAATCTCTCTATCATTGTTCCGTTAAATTCAATTTCAGAAATGGTATCATTTTCCTCTTCTTGTTCATAACTAATGATTTTTACATCAGTGGGAAGCCCTTCATTGAAATCATCTTTTATCATTCCTGATAAACCTTCCCTAATTGTATGAATCTTCGTATTAATTCTCTCTCCGTTAATAATAATAGTAGGGACACTATCTTTATTTTTTTTTAAAAGTGGAATTAGATTAATTGGATTTGATTGTTTTGAATTAAAGAAGATCTGATAGAGGGTAGCAAACTCATACTCTTCCATATCCTCCTCGAAAAGAGGTCTTAAATATTTATCATATTTTAAAAAGAAGAGGAAAATTGTATCGTCTAATGCGACGGTAAAAGCTCCATAACTATTTAAATTAAAGTATTTCTTATATTCAAGACGAATCTTATAAGCTCTTATCCACTCAAATGCAAAATCTAATAAGGTTTTATTCTTTGAGAGTTTTTTCTGATAATAATTTAATATATCTGATATTTCACTTGTTGAGATTCCTATTGATTGATTAAGCAGGAAATTAGTTATTATTTCCGTTGAATCCAAATTATTATGTAAATTCTGAATTCTTTCAAAATTGGCATATAATCGTTCTTTATCTAAATTGTAAAGCTTATTGAATCTTATTTCTTCCATTATATTTACTGACCTTTTATACAGAACAATTATAATTCATTATCTAGTAACTTTTCGATACTTTGAAGAGCACTATCGGTATTTAAATTCCAATTCCCAAATGGATTTATTCTTGAATTCAATTCAACAACAACTCGTTCAAAATCTTTATTTTTATCTAATATTTCACGTAATTTTTTTTTATAAAAGAATAAATCTCTGGATTCATTAATTATATCATTATGTGGTATTAATATTAAACCATAGCAGGTTTTTTCATTTGCACTAGTGATAAATTCCTCCATATATAATACCTCTAATTCTGGATTGCTAACTTTTATTTTTATAATATTGGGATATAGTCCTTTTTTGCCGAATAACCGTAAAGTTTCATTCATCCTTTTTTCATAATAATCTGGTAAAATTGCCATAAAATAATAAGAAGGGATATGGTTTAATGTCTCTTTTCTCAAGGGATCATCTATATCAAAAGTAAAAAGATCAGAGGTCAAAATACCGTCTTTTTTAGTCCTCTTTATTACAGCTATGGTAGAGTATGCCTTTTTCTCTTCCCAATACATTTTTCTCGGAGAACCTAATGAGTGTTCAATCAAATCAGTACCTCTTTTTAATTCATGATCAATAAACACATTATAATCAAACTCAATTCCATAAATATTTTGACCAATTAATTTCCCTTGGACAATACACGGGTGGATAAACTTATTTAATTTTTTATAAATCAATGTTAAATCTTCAGTATATGGCGACCCTATAAAAGTAAAGAGGTTAGTCATAGATCCAGCTATTTTTATCGATGAATTGAGACACGTAAATGACTGAAGGAGAGTTTCATCAACGCTTTCATCCATTTGAGGAGTTAATGTGGTTTCAATGTAGTCAATTTTCCAATCTTTTCGTTTATACATAGCTGTAGTCATAAAAAGTGGACCAAAGAACTTAAATGAAATTGATCTCAGGTCTTGAAGAGCTTTTTTTGATAAATTGTGAGCTAATTTGATATTATCATAAACTAACGTATTTTCATCAGAATAAAATAATCCTAAGAGGAATTCAGACCCTTTGGCCATCATGTTACTATTTAAATACGAGATTTTATAACTATATTATCTTGGTCCTTTCAAATAAATCTTTTTATTTAATAAAACTAATATGAACTTAATTTTTCTTAAATGCTATTTCTTCCTATTTACAACAACTTTAAAAAGCTAATTACTTACCCAAATAATTAACTATACCAAACACGTTTTAAGTTAAGCGATGATTTGTACAAGGTGGGATAAAAGTCAATTTGAACGTCAACATTGATAAGAAGCAAGAAATTGTAGCATATATTTTAATGATCTTAACTGCTATAATATGGGGTGGAACTTGGCCTATAGGAAGATGGCTAGTATCTGAAGAAGTGGGAGGAGCTACGATACCACCCTTCATGATTGCATTTATTAGATACTTATTAGCAGTTATCAGTTTTTTTTTAATCCTGAAAATTAAAGAGAAAACCTTAAACTGGAAATTTGCTAAAGAGAATTGGAAAATACTATTCATTATGGGTTTGTTATCTGTAACAATCTATCAAGCCGGATATCTCATTGGTGAGATCTTCACCGCAGCAAGTGACGCGAGCATAATGGTTGCAACTAATGCAATTTGGGTTGTTATTCTTTCAACTATCTTCTTAAAAGCAGAACCTTTTACCTGGAAAAAAATGATCGGAACATTTATGGGATTTTTTGCAGTGATATTAGTTGTAGGGTTTTCTCCGAACATAGAAGTGCTAAATAGAATATTAGGTGATATTTTAATCCTATTTGCAGCATTAGCTTATGCTTCATATACCGTTCTCTCTCGTTTTTTCATGAATAAAACTCAAAAAAATTCTGAATCCTATCAACCAACTTCAATTTGGATAATAACCTGGGTATCCTTTTTTGGATTATTGACAACTGCTCCAATAGCCATAATCATTAGTCCTGAATATTTAAACCCGATCGAATATACTTTCATTCCCGTACGAGTTTGGCTTGGAATCGCATACTTAGCTTTTATATCTTCAATAATCGCATATACCTTTTATTTAGAAGGAATTAAACGCCTAGATGCTAGTAGAGCCGCAATATTTCAGACCTTAG
>RDOE01000183.1 GCA_011364975.1 Promethearchaeota archaeon
TGTAGAACATAGTCTAGCTGCTGCGATGGGACTGTGTGATTTGGAAAAAGTAGGAATCATGAATGCAATGTTGGAAAAAAATTTTGAGGGCGCTCTGAAAAAGTGGCCACCTATAGGAGGGTTAGGAGGATATCTGTTAGCGGGTGGGAGATATACTGACGCATTAGGAACCCCAGATAACGATAAATACGGACTTTGGAACTGTTTAGCGGGTTTGAGAGATCTTAATGGGGGAAAACTTATAGTTGAGCCAGAGTTAGGTCACATAATACATAAGATTAGCTTGGAAACTAAATCAGAATTAATATCTCGTAATATGCGCAATTCTTAAAAATAAAAAAAAATGAAAATTAAATTTATTGGTTATTTCTATCAGGATCTTGTTTCCTCTCCATTTCAAGGAGCTTTGAATGCTTTTCTTGGTGTAATTGTAAGACATCTTTTTGTACATTTGTTAAATAATCTCCTTTTAATGGATAGAGTTGGAGAATCAGAACTTCAATGTATAAAGCTATCGCAGGAATCAATCCCATGAAAGCACGAATTGCAAAATCAACCTCGTTGGGGTGTGTTTGTGGTTGGATATTACCAAATGCATCTCTTGGAACAAAGTGAGCCAAAGTAAGTAATAATGAGGGTATTGCTATAGCAATGCTTTGAGCGGGTTTTGTTATTAATGCATTCATGCCAAAATATGCTGCTTCTCTTCTAACACCAGTTTTTAATTCATCTTCATCACATATTTGAGCGAACATCACATTAGTAAGAACTAACGGTCCAACCAATCCAATTCCTGCTAATGCTAAACTGATATACATTACTATTGGAGGGACAAAAGTAATCAATAGTAATCCCGTTGCTCCAATAGTTAACAAAATCTGATCAGCTCGTACTACTCCAAATCTTTTTATTAATTTGGGAGTAATCCAAACCCCTAAGACTAATGGTATAAATAATGCAACAAGTAAGATAATCGAGGATCCTTGAACCACATAATCTCCTAAAAAGAACATTCCACCCAGAAGCATCTGTTGAATGAAGATGCTCATAAAGTTCGCCGTAACTAAGACAATAAAGGACTTATTTTTGAATGTGAATTTTAATGCTTCTCGAATTTTTAGAGGTTCATCTACTTTTGTAAATTCGGGTCGTTCTTTAAATTTATATGTTGTAAAAAGTATCAAGAGAGTACCGACAATTCCTATTGCAATCATTGCCATTTGTAGCGGTAAAAATCCTTGTTCCTGTCTAAAGAAATCAGGAATAAGAAATCCTACAATTGTTCCTAAAAGACTAAAAAAAGAGGCAAAAACTGATAACTTATTTCGTTCTTGTTCATCTTCAGTAATTTCTGGAAGGAGTGCCGAATAAATTAAGAAAACAATTGTGTATGCGGTATCATAAAGTAATGTTGTAATTAACATCCACCAAAAAATCGCAATTTTATCAGGTCCCACCGGAGCAAACCAAACTACGATGAAAAAAAGAGCTAAAAATGGTGCTGTATATCGCATAAAAGGTATTCTTCGACCCTTTTTCAATTTTGCTCGATCGGAATAAATACCAAATAATGGATCATTAATAGCATTCCATATCGCATAAACCAGACTCATTATTCCAATCAGATACGCATATGGCCCAACTAGCCCCATATAATCAGTGTAGAAAATGGTCAACAAAGAAGCGTAAGTTCCGCTGATTAGAGAACCTCCTAAGCTTGCTAAACCCCAATAAACCCTATATTTTGAGCTAAATTTGGGTACTTCCATTTTAAATATCCCTATAGATTTTATTATAAGATTATGTTGTATTATAATTCATTTTCGATTTTTATTAATTTAACTAAAAATTTGTATTAATTTGTAGTTCTTTAAATTTGATCTCGCTTGTACTTTATTGTTCTAATAGTATAATTGGGAAATTATAGATTGATAACAGGATTCAATCTGCTTAAAATTATAACTTAGCTCTTCTTCTGTATAGATTTTGTATTGTGAAAGATTAGAATAAGGATAAAAGAACTTAAAAGAGATGTCAGGAAAAATGTTCGACGATTTAAGGATTTTCTTTAATTTTATTTCTTCTTCAGTAATTTCATATAGTTGGTTAACAAGCAAATTACTTAACATTTGGAAAAAAGTCAAATGTTCATCTAATACATTTATTTTTATATCCTTAGTTTTTAGAAGCTCATTATTTTGAGTTAGATCAAATTTTAATTGGCTTAGAAAAGAGATAATTTTAGAAATTTGTGCTAAAGACTCTGGGAGATCTTTAGGCATAGGTAAACTTTTAATGAAGCTCCCATTAATCCGTAAGTATCCACCGGACATATGTAATGTTCCATAGAGTGATTTGAATACATTATTTATCAATTCTGAATTTAGGATAGCTAGCAATGAGAAGATCTGACTTGTATTAAGTGAAGGAACTCTAATAAAGTAAAGTCCAGTGAGATTGGCAATTAGCCCTGGATCATATGCAAATATTAAATTTTTAGCGATTTCTCTAAAAATTAGCTTTTCTTTTGATAACTCATACCATATATCTTTAAATTTTTCATTATATTGAAAATAAGATGAAGTAAATTTTTTATGGGCTATTTTAATATGCTTATTAAAATCTATATGGTATTTTTTTATATTACCCGTGCCAAGTAATACTAAATCATTATCTGATGATACCTTAAGTTTAATATATTTTGAGTTTTTCGCCCAATCTATAAACCCAAAAGGTCGATAAATAATTCTTAAATCTTTAAAGCTTTCTGCTAAGGAGTTAAATCGAGAATACAATTGATTAATCAATTTTACATCTCCCGATACGGGTACCACCTTAGAAGGTAAGCTATTAATTAGCTCTTGCTTAAATTTTAAAATCTCTGACCATCTATTATTTCTAAGATCACTTATAGTTTTACTTTTTTTAATTAAAACAGCATTAGTATGATTGGGTGTTTTTATTAGAAATAATATGATTGGATATGCGGAAATTCTTTTAAAGATAGGTAGAGACGAAATATTAACTATTTCTCTAATTTGGGTATTTTTCAATAATAGGTCCCTGATCTTAATCCCATAGTTTGCGGCTAAGAATTTATTTGGTGTTAAAAAGCATAAACACCCCTTATTTTCTCTTAATAACGTTATTGATCGTTCTATAAATAATGTGCTTAAGTCATATAACTTATATGCGGAATAAAACTGTTTAGCAAGTCTTTTTTTATATTCAGGATTATATATTTTCTTATTTTCAATATAAGGTGGATTTCCAATGATTATGTCAAAATTGTGATTTTTGAATTGAAATAAAAAATCCTCATTAAAAATGTTAAAATTAAGATTATATTCCTCGATTAGCTTTTCTAATTTTACAAAATTTATGGTATTTTGAGTGATAATATAATTCTTATTGATATTTTCTTCAGAATATAGCCAATTTAATAATCTTATTTTGGAGATTATGCATGCTTTTTTCTCAATATCGTTCCCGTATATATTGTTCTCGATTATCTTTTTTTTAAGGTTATAGGTAGATTCTCCCTCATTAAAAGTTTTAAATAAAACAAATAGATATTCTGCAATTGTAATTAAAAATCGCCCCGATCCACAAGCAGGGTCTAACACCTTTAAATTATCAATTTTAGAATGATTTTTAAGATCAAGGTTTTCGAGATACATTTTAAAGGTATTTTTTACCATAAATTTGGTAATTTGCAAGGGAGTATATATAACTCCTAAATTCCGAGTTTTTTCCTTTTC
>RDOE01000184.1:0-269 GCA_011364975.1 Promethearchaeota archaeon
GTTATAAAAATGCTCTTAGAGGTTTATAATATTGAATACCATAAAAGAATCGAATATAAAAACAATATTATTATTTCTTATTAGTACTCTTGTTATTATTTTCTTCTATATATTTTTATATCATATTGGAATCATTTCGTCAATTCAAGTAATGACACTTGGGCTCATTAATGGATCCCTTATCTTGGGGTTGTTATTGTTTGCTATTTCAATATTCGGGATTCTAATACGCCTCGGAAAGATGGAACCAGAGGATTTGGGATTAAAGG
>RDOE01000184.1:279-3748 GCA_011364975.1 Promethearchaeota archaeon
CCAGATTTACCAATAGCTATTTCTATCGGGATTTTCATTTGGATAGTCGTTCAATTTATTGAAGGAATTGTCGGATACGTAAATAATGGTACAATCGAAATTCATCCCTCGTGGACCACCCAAAGTCCGGCTTTAATAGGATTATTGATTGCAATGCTTTTAGGGACTGCATTATTTGAAGAAACCGGATTTAGAGGGTTCTTGTTAATTCAATTTAAGATTAAGTTAAAAAAGTTTGATAACAATAAAAAACTACAGGTTCTTCTAGCGCTACTTGCGTCCCAAGCTTTATTTACATTAATTCATATACCTTGGAAGGTATATTCGCAAGTAGAGACTATATCGATCTTTTCTGACTTAATTTTTAGCGTGTTCGTGAATGGTTTAATATATGGATTACTTTACTTAAGAACTCGCAATCTTTTTTACGTTATGATTATTCATGGGTTGGGAAACGCCCCTATTTCGTTGTTCCGATCCCCTATACAGCCCTCGATTTTAATTTTGCTTTTAGGGATTATATTTGCCGCAATTTGGCCTGTTTTAAAAAAGAAAGAAAAAGAGATTCTACCAAGCTAATTATTTCTTGATTTGGAAAACACTCTCGATTTTCTAGATCTTGTCTTTTAATAAATAGAAGTCTTAAAAGTTTCAAGTTTTAATTGGAAATAATATGTCATTAGCTTTAGATTCTCCATAAACTTCTTTAGCTAATTTCCGTAAACCATCTAATCCAATTGGTTCTTCTTTTAATTTGTCGGATTCCCATATTTTTAGATGTTTGAACTCTTCCTTAATTTCTGATAAATAATTTTGCTGAATTGAGGAAACTTGACCGCAAAAATTACATTTTTTAGCATGTTTCTTAGGAATTAACATATTAATATGTATACCATCAAGTTGAATGTATTTCTGGGTTAAATCTCTCGCTCTCTTAATTTCCTGGAAACTAGGCTTTTCTGCAATTGTCACTAATCGTAAAGATCCTACTTTATGGATTAATTCTGTTATTCTTTCCCCCCGTTTCTCAAGTTCCACAACCATATTAAATATTTCTTTGCCTAATTCTCTTCTTTCTTCTATATTACTATTATCAAAAGGTTTAAGGACTTGCCTAAACACCTTCGAAAAATTTTTAAATGCTTCTCTAATGGAATTGTAAAAATTCAGTGAATATTTTAAAGCAACTTTAGCTTGATCCTCCGGAATTTCAAATAATGCGATCATATTTCCTGTAGGTGGAAAGTCGGCTATAATTATATCGAAATCTTCTTGATTGTCATAACCCTCAGCATCCAAGATTTTTTGAAAAAACATCGCATTTTTCAAAGCCAAAGGAATCGAATTTACAGTGAAAGTTTCATCTATAGATTTTTCTATTCCCTTTATCATACCTATTAGAGGCATTTGTTTCATCAAAGTTTTCATCTTATCAACTAACTCTCCAGTATATCTTTCAGCATAGACATCAGGGTCAGGCTCAATAGCCCAAAAATTATTAGTAATCTTAGCAAGATTATTTCCAATTTCGAGATTAAACATATCTGTAAGGTTGTGCGCTAAATCAAAAGAAATTAAAAGAATTTTCTTCTCTGGAAGCAAATCAGATAATAAAAGCGCTGTTGCAGCACTTATTGATGATTTACCAACTCCTCCTTTCCCCCCAAGTACTATAATGCGTTCAATCATTATTAAAGCTATAAATTATTCTATTTTGAATGAAAAAAGGTAAAAAAGCTTCCTTAGTATAGTAAAGAGTTCGGAAAATATTAATCATGTTATAAAAATGTTTTATCTCTTAAAAGGGAAAAAAATTAATTTCGCATTGAATTCATTCACATCATTATTTTTTTCAAAATAAAAATAAAATCTGCCTAATGTTGTGGTTATCTTGCATTTAATTCTCTTCTTAGGGTTTTGAGATAATTTCTTTAGCAAAATATTATTCCAATATATGCTCATAAACAGCTATAATTATAAATTCTTATTAAAACAACATTGCATGGAGATAATATAGTCATCATCCTTTTTAGAGAATTATTATATCAAATTAACAAAAAATATATTTTAGGGCTACTTTTATTTATTTAGTCATCATGATATTGATGACAGCAAAATAATATTAATTATAGAATTTAATTTACTTAAAATTACTCATATATAAGACAAATTTAAAGCTATTTTGATTTGATTGTATAATCAGTTAATTTTAACAAATAATGTGTAGGATGTGATCAAGATTACAAATAATGAAGTAGATTTTACCACAAAATATATTATCGAAGCTAAATTTAAAATTAAAGGTGTTGTAGAGAAAAGCGATATTGTCGGCGCCATATTCGGCCAGAGATAAAAGTATTGGCCAATTCGGCTTAATCGGCTAAACAGAGGGTCTTCTTTTGGATTTAGATCTGAGAGATCTTCAAAAGTCTGGAAGAATTGGACGGATTGAAGTAGATAATGAAGCAAAAGAAGGAATTTCAGAAGGTATTATTAAAATTCCGTCCTCTTTAACGAGAAAGGAGACTGCTTTATTGGCGGCGACTGTTGAAACTGTTACTCGTGTAGGACCTTGTGAAGCGGAAGTAAAATTATTAGAAATACGTGATGTAAGAGAAACAAAACGTAAAAAGATTATCGAACGAGCAGCAGAATTATTAAAAGCTTGGGATCAAAATTCTTTAGAATCAAGCGAAATAAAGGAACAAATTGAAACAGATATAAAATTAGGAGAAATAATTTCTTGGGGTCCAGAAAATTTACCTGCGGGACCAGATATTGATTCAAATCAAGAATTAATTATTGTTGAAGGCCGAGCTGACATACTCAATTTACTTCGAATTGGTGTAAAAAACACTGTGGCGGTACAAGGAACTCAAATTCCTAAATCAATTATTGATTTAACTCATAAAAAAGAATCTGTTACTGCATTTCTAGATGGTGATAGAGGAGGAACAATTATATTAAATGAACTTACCCAATTAGCTAAAATAGATTATGTTGCTAGAGCCCCAGAGGGTTATGAAGTTGAGGAGCTGACTAGGAAACAATTAATTAAATCACTGCAGAATAAGAAACCTTTAAATAATGCTCAAGAAAGTGAATCAATAAAGAAAAAAGAAACCCCTTCCAAAGAAACCTTGCTCGATAAATTATTAAAAAAGGCTAAAGCAAAAAATCAAGAATCGTTTAAGATGAGTATAAATACCATCGAAGCGGGTCATAGTATTGGATTCAATAAAAATATGGAAAAGTTATTTGATATCTCAGTAGGAGAAGTCTTTGAAAAAATACAGGATTACAAAGATACTCAATTCTTAATTCTTGATGGGATACTTTCGAAAAGATTACTCTCTAATTTGCTTAAAATGAAAATAAAATTTCTTGCTTGTAAAAATAAAGAACAGGATTTACACATACCAGACCAAATAATAGTTTTTTATTATTAAATTTTTTAGAAATAAATATA
>RDOE01000185.1 GCA_011364975.1 Promethearchaeota archaeon
TAACAGAAGATTTAGGATGGATTGGTGAAGATCAAATGTGGTTAGAGCCCCAACCCTGGGCAATTATAGGAGATGCGTTAAATCAAAAAGAAAGGGATCTTTTAATTGAATCGATTAACACTCTTGTTCGGAAACCTTCAAAGATTGGAGCAATGATCCTAAGTAAGGGTCTTAAGGCAATTAGGAGGCTAGGAGAAGGAACGAATGCCGGAATCTGGCCATCAATTAATGGTACTTTAATTTGGGCTTTATCACTGGTAGATCGCGAGCTAGGGTTTGAAGAATGGAAAAAAAATTCATTAGCCTATCATGCTGAAAATTATCCAGAAATATGGTATGGAATTTGGAGTGGTCCTGATACAATTAATTCAGAACTTTCTAAATATCCTGGACAAACTATATTCAGGGCATTTGAACAGATTGATGGAGATAAACGTTCCAATGATGAAGAAAATCTGGGACATATTGGCCTTGATTGGACAGACTTTCCAGTTTTTAATTTACACCCTCATGCTTGGCCACTCTATAATACTAAGCATTTAATGGGCATTAGTTTTACAATAGAGGGTTTAGAAATAAAGCCAAAATTTCCTAAAAATAAATATCGATTTAGTTCACGCATCATAGGTCTTGAAAGAAATTCAGGTTTCTATAAAGGTTTCTATTCTCCAATTCGCGAAGGATATTACGTTATAAAAATATTTCTTGATACAAAAGAACTGAATCAAATTGAAAAAGTGATAGTAAATGGAACGCAAGAAGAATTTGAAATAGCTAAAAACTCAATACAATTCAAGGGAAAAGGTTCTTTTAATCAACCCTTATCCTGGAAAATATATATGTAAATCATTTTCCTTTCTTTTTAATGAACTAGCTTGTAGTCTAATTTACTCTTCAATTGGAGGTAAATCTGGAACTGTAAAATAATCCCAATTTTCTTGAACTGGATAATCCCACCAATGAGGAGGTATTTTTGAATAATCTCCATATTTTTTGAGGCCTCTTTCAAATGCTTTAATATTATGTCGTGGGGTTTTTAGATCATTTGGTGTAGGATAAAAATAAGCCCCAAATCCTCCTTCTTTTGTTCCTAAATTTCGCATCATATGCCAAACCTCCCGTTCCACTTCATCTGGTGTTCCTAGAGTATAAATTGATTGAATATTTACACACGCCCAGAACATAATTTTACCGCGATATGGCGATAGATCAGAATAACCGCTCATTCTAGGACTATCAAGCTCAATTGCATCCAATCCCCAATCTATTAAAACTGGTAATAAGGGATCAATTTTTCCACAGCAGTGGAGATGAACTTCCATTCCAAGATTATGTGCCTCTTCAATCATATATCGGTATGATGATTCATAATGTTTTCTAAAGGTTTTTGCACTAAAGAAAGGACCTTTTTGCTCACCTAAATCATCTACAACCAAGATACTATGAGGATTTAGACCATTTTTAAAAGAATTTTTCATTATATCAATATGATATTCAGCAACCAAATCCAAAACTTTTTTTAGTTCTTGAGGATGCTTTTTATGATCAATTAAGTATTGATTAAATCCTCTTAATGCTGCCGCTATTTGTGAAGGTCCAAAGGTTGGAAGGACGAGCATTAGGTAATGGTTATTATTCATTTTAGATTTCAAGTCTTGAGCAATTGTATAACGACTTTGATCATTTGCATCAGGCGTATTTTTAGCGATATAATCATCCAGATCACCCCAATCTAATAATGCGGCTCTTCCTGGATGACCCATATTCTCATCATTACCTTTCATATTCCATATACATCCCCATTCGTCAATTTCTTCATGAGGCAATGTCCTCCATTTATTTCCTTCAAATTCTGGTCTTTTCGCCCATTCAGGGCGATCCCAATTAAAGCTACCTCTTACATGAGGGAATAAACCTTCCTCTCCTTCATTCCATCCAGGTTTCCAGTTTTTACCTGTTGTTATTAATAACGGTAATACATCTCCAGAAATAAGATTAAAAATGGGAACCTTATCCGGTTTTTTAAAATATATTGCTGCTTTTACGCGTTCAAATGGTAACATACTCTTTCCAAATTTAAGGATTAAACATAAAAAAAAAAATCTTTATTATAAAAAATAATGGGTATAATATGATTTAATAATTACTAAACTTAGAATCCTGAAGATTGAGGATAATTAGAATTTGTATCGAGTTACTTTAGAGGATAATTCGGATCACGTTTCTCGAAAAAAGATGAAATGCCTTCTATTATGTCCTTAGAAGTACTAGTTAAATCTTGGTTTCTATTTTCGAGCTGAGTCATCAACTCTAAGCTTGGTGCGTCCATTGATAAATTTATTGCTTGTTTAGTTAACCTTAATCCAAGAGGACTTTTTAAAAGCAATCGATCGGCTAATTCTAAGCCTTTTTGGAATAATTCTCTATTTTCAACAACTTTAGAGACAAATCCAATTCTCTCAGCTTCGATTGAATCTACAAATCTTCCTGAAGTTAATATTTCGGCTGCTCTTGAAAGTCCAATAAGACGTGGTAAGAAATAACTTGTACCTACATCTGACCCAGATAAGCCGATCTTGATAAAAGCATTATTAAATTTAGCATCTTTAGAAGCATATCTAATGTCAGCTGCCATTGCAAATGCAAAACCGCCTCCCGCTGCTGCTCCCTGTATTAATGCTATAATAGGCTGGCTTATTTTTCTCATTTTTAATATAATTTGGCTAAGATATTCCTGGAAATAAATCTGAGTTTTTAAAATTTCAGGGGTGTTTAGAAAGAAATATTTTTCTTTAAGTTCTTTTGGTACTTTCTTCGTTGATAGCAATCCTGATTCTTTCAGATCTAAACCTGCACAAAAATGTTTACCACTCCCTTTTAATATAACAACACGACAATCCAAATTAATTAATAAATGATTGAAAATCTTATGCAAATCTAAAACCATCTGGGAAGAAATAGCATTAAAATATTCTGGTCTATTGAGAGTTAGAATGCCTATTCCGTTTTCTCTTAATTCAAATTCTATAGTTTCGAATTTCATGATATCTACTCTTATCAGATTAACGTAAGTATCTAAAATTTATATTTTTGCAGATTATCAAATATTTCTGTTGTTAATGGGATATATAAATCCTCTCCTGGAAGAAGAATATATAATGGATCATCTATTATTGTTAAATTAAATCCTTCCCCCTTAAGTACATTCTTTTTAAATTTTAAGGTAGAGGTTCTCTCAAAATCCGATTTAAATCGTAAAAAGATTGGAATAGCATAAGGTGCAAGGTTCTTTTCTAAATGGTTATATAGAGCCTTGAAATTAAAATCTCTTAATTTGACAGAAGGAACAATTGAAGCCATACCTGCCCTTCCATCCGTTCCAGGGATTATTACACCATAGACTGAAGAAAGTGAAATTTCTGGAAAAATATTAATAGTCTCTTCTACTTCTGTTGTTGAGACATTATGGCCTTTCCAACGGAATGTATCACCTAATCGGTCAATAAATTGTGCATGAGATTGCCCTAAATCTCTCATTAAATCACCACTATTAAACCAAACATCTCCTGTTTGAAATACATTCCTTAATAACTTTTTCTCAGTAGCCTCTTTACTTGTATAACCTACAAATATATTTGAATCACTACGGTCAAAAATTAATAAACCAACCCCTCCCAGAGGAACTCTTTTCATAAAACCCTTTTCATCCCTTATTGGTT
>RDOE01000186.1 GCA_011364975.1 Promethearchaeota archaeon
GATCATATTTCACCATAGCAAAATCAAAGGGATTATCATGAAATAATTGTTCAAGATTGCCAAAAACTTCATTTTCCGATTCTATAGAGGCTTTGTGAAAATTAGTTCCTTCACATATAAGGAGTTTAATCTTATAAGAGGAATCTGTGTTTGTAAATGAGGTTTTCGTCTCTAATTGGGAAAAGCATTCAACACTTTCTTCTATTTTGTTAAAAAAATCGTTTGTCATTGAAGATAAGGGTCCATGAAATCTAAAATCTCCTGTATAAACGATAATTCCTGCAGATGATTTGATGATGAACCCATAAGCGGCAGGAATTGAATGATCAACATGTACAGGAATGATTTCCAGACCTTTGATATTAATAATATCTCCAGTTCTAAATAGATTCCAATTAATACCTTTAAAGTTGTTCATTATTGAACTTTTCGAAGATTTGGAATAAGCAGAAATGATTTTTTTCGTGAATTGCCCTGTATAAATAGGAATACTTCTATTAATAAATGATAACCCTAAAAAGTGGTCCTTATGAGGATGGCTGATAAAGATTCCATCAACATTTGAGGATTGATTTTCGATTAAGTATGTGTGTGTTTTATTAGTTTCACAATAAAGGTTTTCTAAGCCAGTTAATCTCATTTCAGGGAGTATTCCTAAAGAAATTAATTCGTTTATATTGGAAGGTTCCTGATTTTCTTCATAATTATCATTAAAACTTTTAATATTTATACCAAAATCAAGTAAAATTTTGACATCGTATATTAAATCTTCTAAAAGAATTTTATTTCCTCCTACTTCATTTACTCCTCCAAAAAAAGTAAGTATTACTTTAGTATCCAACTATTATCGTCTTTTGATTTAATATTTAATTACTCTTTATCTAACAATTTAGTCTAATTCTATTAATAAAATTACCTAAGACTTTATATAAATATCTTCTTCCATTTTAAAAAAGTAAGACTTTGTGTTACTTAAAGGCGAATTAAATTACAATTTTAATGCGGAACTAGGATACAATTCCAGATTCAAAGAATAAAATTATTGGGGGTTCTATTTTTATAAAAAGAAGAAAAAAAGTGAAAGGTACCAGAATTTGAGCTAAATTTTTAAGGATAAGAGAGAAATTAAACTTATATTTAAGTTTAATAGAGGGCGAAATCCAATGTTTGCTCAAATTTGTGAAATCCCTTCAATTATAGATTAGTAGTTAAATTATATAAAAATATAGGAGTCCAAAAATTACGTTCCGATGACACGGATTTATCTCTAAATTTATCAAAATAATTTGTTCTATAAATTAATCTTTAACCTTCAATTTTTCCTATTTTCGACTTTAAAGAAATCTATTCAAAACTATTCTTTGTTTCTTTCTTTCTTTTGTTAAGCAGTGAATTTTTGAAGTTTTTTGTTTGCTGTATCGATTTCTTGCTGACTAATTACATACTTTTTAAAACCTAATTTCTCTAATTCATTCACCTTAACAGTGATCTGAATGGTAATATCTCTTGATAGATTTTGTGAATAATTCCTACTTTTGTTCACAAGATTACTATCATTCAATTCCAAGGATTTAATTTCGTTGATAAACGCTGCCTTATCAAGATTTTCCAATTTATATTGTAGGAAATCATTTGCTTGCGTTCGTAAAGAATTAGAATCTTCAAGTATGAGTACATGATTTTTTGAGTGAGCTGCTTGAAATATACTATAGAAAGTGAACCCTACAATACCTATTACTATAAAACCTGATAGATTACTAGTTAATAGTATAATATAAATAGAGCCAAAAAGATTTGGGATATATACCATAATTAACAAAATGAAGCTTAGCATCAAAGTAATTCTTAATAATAAATTTCTCTTTTTTTCTGTAATATTCCATAAAACAGAATGAATAGCTTCAACATCAATAGAATTATTATAAGCGACTTTTATTTTTTCTATTGCGATTTCTTTTAGATCTTCTAATTCTTTGGTTATACTCGTTTCCATAAAAATACTCCATTATCCATTATAGAACTCGTAAGAGTTCAAACTAGAAAAAGTTTGTATTAATTTTTTACAATTTTTAAAGCCAAGTGTTAACTTCTATAGAAGTTCATTAAATAAAACTATTATAATAATTTAAGAATTAAACTAATATAAAGTCTTTATGTTAGAAATCATAATTTAAATGAGATTTAGAAATATGCCTAAAATTAAAATCACTGTTATTAAACAATTTTCTCCTACAGATGTAATCGGAGAGGAGTTCATTCGCACCGATGGGAAACCAATTACGAAGTGTGGTATGCAAGAGGGACTGGAATTTATAGTAGATGAAACTGGAGAAATGCCAAAAGGTTTCTGTCATCACGCATGGTATGGATTATATAAAAATGTATCAATTTTACAATGTGGTGGCGGATTTTATGATTGGACAGGAGAGGATATGATCTTTACAGCATGTCCTGATGGTATACGGCCTGTATGTTTTAAAGTAGAAAGGATTAAATAATAGAAATTAGACATATTTTTTTTATTTTATTATATTTTCCACAGAATTTTTCCCTGCATCATAAGCTCTTTTTAATAGTTCTGGATTATTTCTTACTTCTCCACGTTTGTCAAATCCAGGAGCGAGTATTTTCTCAAGTAAGTTAATAGATAAATAATTAAAAATATCTTC
Organism: Promethearchaeota archaeon; assembly: GCA_011364975.1. GTDB lineage: Archaea > Asgardarchaeota > Lokiarchaeia > Sigyniarchaeales > SOKP01 > SOKP01. Next base: position 2,670 of record RDOE01000186.1, read on the forward strand.
GAACATTCCTACAGTATGCCGAGCATAGCGTTCATGACCTCCTCCTAAAGGAATCACTAAAATAACTCGTTTTTTATTAAATTCTTTATGCTTTGGATGATACCATCTGTCTAAAAAAGCTTTAAATTGAGCTGTAGGACCCCACCAATATATAGGAGTCCCAAGAACCCATATTTCGCTTTTTTCCATCTTTTTTAATAAAACAGGCATATCATCATCTTGTGCACAATTGCCAGTCTTATAACAACTATTACAAGCTTGACATGGTTTAATTTCCAGTTTATTAAGTATAACCTTCTCGATGTAAGCACCGGCTTCTTCTGCGCCATTTAAAATCTTATCTACCAAAGTCTCGGTATTACCACTTCTCCGGGGACTGCCAACTATTCCCAAAACAAATAATTTTGAAGTTTGTGTCATAAACCTTTATATAAGATTTTCATTAACATTTTGAATTCTAATAATATATGACTTAAAAAATTAATTTGTTAAGAGGTTAAATTAAAAAGATAGCAATTGCCAAGTTTTCCAACAACATTGAGAAGATTCATTTTTCGCAAAGAATATGTCATCATTCGAGCTAATTTGATTGTTATATTTAAACAATTTGAAAGAGTTTGATTTGTAAAAGGCTTTTTAAGTTCATTTGGAATAAAAATTAAAAATTGTTCTGGATTTGAGAAGATTTTATGATCTAATATTCTTATTAATTTTCGGTCATAAATACTCCAACCATTTCTTCTCCAACCACCTTTGCCATCATTTACTCTAATTTCCTCTGCCTGAATAAGGATAACTTCAATAATAAGATTGAAATTGGATATTAAGTCAGAAATGTATATTAATTCTTTAAATACATTAACCAATGATCCATGATCTGGTGATAATATCTTCTTAATTACGTTTTTATTTGTTGATTCCAAATAGGTAATCCATTTATCTTGAATTATAGGATAGATTAAAAGTATCCTATAATTTTGGATAAA
>RDOE01000187.1 GCA_011364975.1 Promethearchaeota archaeon
TGGGTCCATATTTGGATAATACAATCCGTTTCATTAAATGAGAACTCTTTTAAATAAAAATCAACTCCTACGGTGTCTAAATACGAATCTGGGAACATATTATAAGTGTAGTTGTCAATTAAAGTTGAAATTCCAACTCCTTTTTTTCCTATAATATCAACCTTGAAACTTATCTGCCGTTCTTTAATTCTTCTTTTTTCTTCAACGCGCTGGGATGGAATTTGAGTTGGTTCTCTTACTTTTTCATGTTCTACTTCTGGTTTTTCCTGCAAAATTTGAGCAATTATATTATCGAAATAGCTGCTTTCTGAAGGTTCTAGGTTATCAGGGATTTCTTCATGAAATGTTTTAAGCGTTTTATAAAATGGTTCGTATGTAGATATAGATGATTGTTTGAGAAAAAACTTAACGGATTTCTATTTAGAATTCTAACTTTTATGTCCAATTATAATATAATTTTCAGATCCATATATCATTTTGGATACAGTACCTTTTTTCTTATTTATTTATAAGATTTATCCAAATGATTGAATTGAAAAAATAAAAATTTTTCAAACCTTTAATTCATGATGAAAGAGTCTTTTTGTAAGATTTTATTTTAACTTAGAAACGAAATCTCCTCCATCATTGAATTAAGGATCAACTACTTTGATTTAAATCAAAAAATTCATTTATGAGGGTATAAAATCTTTTTAATGCTTCTTCCCCTCGTTTAGTTGTTTGATATTTAATTATGTCCTCATCATCTAATTGTTCAATTAAGTTCCGAGATAGGAGAAATTGAAGATTTTCTTTTATCGCGCTTGTTTTTAACCGCGTTTCTCTTAATAACCAGGTTTGGGTTCTTTTTGATCTTAGGCAAAATTCCAATACTTCCGCCCAAGTTTCGAATTTAGTTCTTCTTGAACTCATCAATCTGCCACCAAAATACCTATTATGTGGATTCCTCCTTATTAATAAGATTTGAATCTTCCAAATTATATTGTTCTAAATCTTGCGCCCATTCATCTAGTTTAGGGAATAAGCTTTCCCATTTGACAATTTCCTTTTTTATTTTATTTGAAGTTATCAAATTCATTATCCAAAAGAAAGTTATTCCCAGAAATAATATTACCATAAAGACATTTATTATGGGATTTCCATTTTCAGCATCTAAAAATATCGGAAATAAGATAATAACATAAAGGCCTGAAATGAAATTAAAAAGTAAAAACATACTAACTAATTTAATCAAGGTTGTATTCTCTTTTGAGTAGCGATTAAAAAATGCATAAAAATTGGTAATATAGGGGACAATTCCACTATAGAGAAGATTTTTTGTTTCTTTATCCCTTTTAGCTTGGTTAAGAGCACAATTTCCTCTGAAAATGAATAGCCCATAAAAGATAGCTTGTATTCCTATTTGAATAATTACTAAGAAAAGGATGATAGTTAGAATGATAGTCACAATAGTCCCGAATAACCCATATCTTTGAGCTATATCTGTTGTTGCTTGTCCTGTAGCAAGTAGATATGTCCATAGAATAATAAAACCTAATGCAAATGACATCAGTAAGGTTAACGAGGAGAAATGAAGTTTAAAAAGTTGATTTATTCGTTTTAATTTTGTGTATAATAGTTCTTGACTCTGAATTAATCCATTCTTATTATTTTTAGATCTATTTGTTTCCATACTTTCACCTTAAAAGTTATTATAATATGCAAGGGAGTAATGATATTTAAGTATGTAAGGGTATATCGTAGCTAGGGGGCTATAGTCATTATATAAAAGGTATTTTCTCTATATTAGATCATTGGAGTGCATTAAATTAAATTATCGGTAAGTTTTTGTTATTTTGGTATTAAATATACATTTAAAAATTTAAAGGATTATAAAACATTTTAAAATCTATAAAAATTTCTAAAGAATATGTCTAATGCTATTTTTCTTAATTTTTAATTGAATAAAGTATATAAGATTGTTCTTTCTTCTTAAACCTACATATGAGTCAACCAAAGTTAAAAGTTATAGCGTATTCGGATTATATTTGTCCATTTTGCTATATCGGATATCATCGCATAGAACAACTCAAAAAGGAATTTAATCTTGATGTGGAATGGAGACCATTTGAGATTCATCCCGAAACGCCAAAGGGGGGAGCTCTAACAGGGGAATTGCCGTTTCCTAAAGAATATTTAGAGTTGGCATTCGCTAATGTTAAACGTCTTGCGGATGAGGATGGCCTAACCCTTAAATTTTCAGGAAAATTACCAAATTCACGATTAGCGCTTCACATTTCTGAATTCGCTCGGAAGAAGGGGATATTTGGAGCGTTTCATAAATTAGTATTAGAAGCTTATTGGTTAGAAGGAAAAGATATTGGAGATAAACATTTATTATTGGATCTTGCTGAGTCAGTTGGACTGGATAAGAAAGAAATAGAACTTTATCTGAGGACAGATGAACCGTTTAAAGCTGTACAAAATTACTTAAAAGAATTAAGAAGGTATGGAATAAATGGAGTTCCATCTTTTGTGATTGAAGATAGGCTAATTATTGGTGCTCAACCGTATGAGGTTTTTAAAAAAATTATTAATAAAATATTGGATGAGAAATCTAAGGAATTTTGAATTTCTAAACTAACTTAATTTATTATCAATTGCTAATTTTTAATTGCTTACGTCTAATTCAAAGTTTCAGAGGTATTTCTTCCTCCATTTTTTTAAAAGATTCATGGTTCTAATTTGAAAATAACCTTAATTGAAAGTTTATGATAATATTAACTTTTATGTCCAATTTCATTATAGCTATCGAATTATTTAATTTATTGCATCTTGAGTTTTTTATTGATCTGTTACTTCAAACAAGGGAAAAGTTAGGTCTTTTAATAGATAAAACTGCTATTTTTAACACAATTGTAGAAATTGAATGCTTATAAATAGATAAGTTGAAGATCAATATAACAAATCTAATGATCTAAAAATTACATTTGGCGAATGAAAATGAAACTATATTATAAGAATTGTATATTAATTGCTTTGATTTTATCTCTAACTTTTATTACTATCAATTCAGGGTTTTATACTAAAAACATCTTTGTTAATAATGAGAGTGACACAGGTTTCACTCCATTAGTGGAAAGACCTATGTCATCTTATGCACCAAATTGGCAATTAAATGGAATACCGATTTGTATTGAGGATAGTGATCAAAACCAATTACAAATCTGCGAAGATGGAAAAGGGGGAACTATTATTGTATGGATAGATCAAAGATCTGGCACTAATGGAGAAGATATCTATGCTCAGCGTATTGATTCTAAAGGTAACATTTTATGGACTCCAAATGGAACTGTTATATGTGATTTTAGCGGAGATCAGCGAGCACCGCAACTTTGCAGCGACGGAATGGGAGGAGCAATTATAACATGGCTCGATTTAAGACCTGGGTCAACCGACCAAGATATTTATGCACAAAGAATAAATTCTACAGGGAGTATTCAATGGGATCCTGATGGAGTAGTTATATCGAATGCTTTAGAGTACCAAAGTTATCCTCAAATTATTAGTGATGGAGTGAATGGAGCAATTATTACTTGGAAAGATGGCAGAAATTCTATGGGATTTTATGGTGACATTTAC
>RDOE01000188.1 GCA_011364975.1 Promethearchaeota archaeon
TATTTTTTGTTAAAAAAGGAAGCCCATAATTTCGTTCTTTCTAGATTAGTTGCTATTATTATTGCTGAACTTACAATTTTAATCACATTCTATTCGTATACAGCAATATTAGGAACAGAAATATTACTTGTTGATATTCTCAGTTTTATAATCGGTGTGATACTTGGCTATTTAGTTAGTTACAAAATACTAAAATTCAAAACAGCACCAAAATGGTCCACGATTATATCCCTTGTAGCTATAGTTTTACTTGGAATAATTTTTGTGGTATTTACATATTTACCACCAGAAATACCCTTGTTTCAAGATCCTGAAACTGGTCTATACGGTATAATTTTAAATTTATAAAGATATTATTTTTAATTCTTTTTTTTTATTATTAAATTAATGAGCAGTGTATTTGATTTCGATGAAGAAACTCAAATAATATTAAATAACTTTTTGTTTGATGTGGGTTCAACGGATTGGAAAAGTTGGATAAAATTATCAACTAAAGAAGAATATGAAGAATATTTGTTAAATAATTCAGGTTTTTCTTCTTTTTCAGAAGTCCTTCAACAAAAGAATCTAGATTCTAAGGCATTCTCTATAGATATTAATACGTTTATTAAAGATTATGACTCTTCTGATGCTATAGTATTATGTCACACATCTGGAACTACAAATAGTGATATTACTGCTTTGAAATGGTTCCATATGTCAAAAGATATTGTAAGCAGATACTGGGCTCCAGGTATGCAAGCAATATTTGAATCAAGTGGTTTAACTTCAAAAAAGTCAGCTGTTATATTTGTACCATCAAGAACTAATCTAGACGGCATAAAAGATATTGATGATAGGCAATATCTGTCTCTTTATTCTTCAGAATTTTCACAAAGAACTATGTTATCTATTATTAAACCTAAATCTTATTTGCTTTATGAATATAAGAAATCTAAGGATTTGGATACTATTTCAAAAATTTTATCTATGGAAGATATATCTGTTATATCTGCTCCTGCTATAACAATATTAGGATGGTCTGACATTGAGAAACTCCAAAAAGGTTTGACTAAATCAATTGATGAACTTAAAACGAAAACTAATGGTAACCAAAATGTTCTTATAAATTTAATTGAACAAGAAGGAATAAAAAAAGCTTCAAAATTAATCCAAGAAAAACTATCTGAAAAACTATCCGGGGCAATAATAATCTTTAGTACAAGTTCTCTTTCAGAACAAGATTGGACATTGATTAGAAAATTTATGCGTTGGAAAAAAGCTGAAGAGAAGTTTACAAATTTATATGTAGCTTCTGAAGTTGGACCTATTGCTTCAAGTTTAGGTGATTTTGATGTATCGCGTACAAATAGTATGTATTTATTTCCTTTAACTTTAGACGTTTTAGAATATAAAGGAAAAAAAGATCTAATATCTCGTACAGAAAATTCAATTGGAAAACTATTAGTTTCGCGCTTTAATAATGAAGAAATTCTAACTAATATAGATTTAGGAGATATAATAAAAATTAAAACCCAGAATGGTCTTCCTCAAATTGAAGGTACAATTTTACGAGCAAAATTTGAATTAAAATATCCCATTATGATATCAAACAAAATTGCTCTTCCTAATCGATACACTATTTATGCTGGTGAGCACTTTATTTTTGATCATTTTGAAATCTATAATCCTCGTCATCTATTGAATTGCTTAAATTTAAATTGCTCGTCTAATTTTGACTGCCTTTTATTAATTAAGACAAATAGGTCTATTTTTAAACTAATTTTATCTAAAAATATAGACGCAGAATGTGTAGATCTTGAGCAGATTAAAAAGACAATTTTAGATTGTTCTCAACTCAAGAGCCTTAAAACAGCAGTTATTAATGATCAAATAAAAATCGAATTAATAAGCGAGAAACCTATTGACTTTTTAGCCGCGAGATCAGATATGCTGGAATATGTTAGAAATGGAAAGATGCCAAAAGGAATCTTAAAGAAATGGCCCCTCTATGTCGTATTACAGAATGAATGAAAATAAAATAAAGTAAAAAAGTGGAAATCATATTCACTTTTGAGCTATTAATGTTTTATTTAAAGTGATTTTAAACCTATAGGCTCACCGACTTCTTTGAGTTTGTATATTAAAAGATTTTCCTTTTTAAATGTGTCCCAACCTTTATCTTTATCAAACCCATGAGCAGTAAGAAAATTTATTGAAAATTGTTTTCTTGCTTCTTCTAAAATTTTTTGAATTACAAGAGTTTTTTCTTTAGAATCATCAAGCAATATTAGTTCTCCTTGAATAGAAATAAAGAAATACTGGCTTAAATCCTTCTCAAAATGTTCAATGTATACACAAACATTTCGATTTTTCTCTAAGATTTTCTTCTTTTTTCCATAGTTGGTAAAATGAAAATATAGTGTATTTTCTATATTAACGTATTGAAATGGTGATATATAGGGAAAGTTATCTTCAATAAATGCAATCCTACATAATTTTTCGTTTGTTAAAGCTTCTCTAATTTCCTTTATATCCATCCTAGGCAATTTAATAATTTTCATCTTTTTTCTCATTCTCTTAATATGATTATCTTTTTCAAGTTGAGAAACTTCACTACATTGTATTTATATTATAGCTTTTAATAAAATTTTATTTTTAGATGATTACTTTTTTAATCCTTTTCTTCCGATTATTGAGATAATAACTCCTATAAAGCCGTATATCCCATTAAATGTACTTATTAAGACACTTCGTAGTTCATTTACTGAGATTCCACTATATAAGCTCATAATTATAATTATAATTAATCCAATAAGGCTTGTACCGATACCCAAACCAATTATTAATCTTCCCAATTTCTTTAAACTATATTCCGCAATTACTGCACCTAATATCACACTAACTCCTCCCCCCGTAGCTACATATCCTAATATTGATAGTGTTAGATTTATAATCTGAGCTATTTCATTTCCCATGACTGACACAAGTAGACTTAAAACTCTTCCAAGAATCCCAACACTTCCAATTAGGGCCGCGAAAATCATTAAAACACCGCCTAGTGTGCAGAAAAAAACCCATTTTTTATGTTCCATTTTTTATCCCACTAAAAACTATAAAATCAAAATTATATCAATTAAAAATCTCTTAAAAAATTAAAGGTTTTTAAATCGAGGATCATTTAACGCAATATTTATCGCCTTTAAGGCACTTTTCTCTTTATCTTTGATTTCTAGCATAATATCGAAATCAAATTCTCTGGATTGTATTAAAAAGTTCCTAAAATGTGAAATATCTATAGATTCAGCATGACTTCCTTTTCCTTTTAGCGGATTTATCGAGCTATAATGAACTATTGGTAATCCATCATGTGGTTTCCATGTGTTTTTTACTCGCTCTAATTTTTGCTCAAGTGAACCCTCAGAATTATAGCACTCATCATGATATACATCAAATACAATCGGAATATCCGTCATTTTATTTATTTCTAAGCAATCAAATAAATTATAGCTTTTATCATCGTTTTCGATAATTAATCTTTTTTTGATGAAATTATCGAGTTCATGATATCTCTCAATAAATCGGTTTAAACTTAGCTCTTTATCTCCATAA
>RDOE01000189.1 GCA_011364975.1 Promethearchaeota archaeon
TGAATATAAAGAAGAATATCATTTAGATGTAGTTTTTAGCACATGTATGTATGAATTAAGATATTACATAAAAAACACATTTTAATATCATCTTAATGCTCGAGCTTTTTCATAGTTTTTAAGAATTTTATCACACTTACTGGCCAATTCTGACATTCCTGTTTGCTTACATAATGATACTATTCGATTTAATACATCTCTTATATTTTCATCTTGATTTATAAGATTTTCTTCCATAATATTGTGATGATACATTAATTATCAATAAAAATACAAATAATATGCAGATAATTGGGTTAAATAAAACGTATTGAGAAATTCATGAGATAACTATATTTATATTTTTTAAAATTATACTATTTGTAAGAATAGAACCAAAAAAGATGGGATCGATGGAAAGTCTTCCTAATATTGATTTACTAAAAGGGTTATTAGAAAATTATATGTTTGAAGTCGATGGTGCTGCTGCTGTAGCTATTTGCGATCGTGATGGATTTATTATAGCCTCCGAAAGCAAGGAGAGAGAAGGAAAAGATTCAGATTCAGTTATTGGAGCTATTTCTGCCTTCTTGGATATTTATATTGACCGTATTAAAAATGAATATCAAACTCAAAGCAACTTTTTTAATGTAACATCGATGCAAGATAAGAAATTTGTCTATTGTTCTATGGGTTCGCATTCAATATTAACTACTATTGCGGATCCAACAACTTCCGATATCATGTTAAAAGTATATTCTGAACACATCGCAGCAAAGGTTGAATTAATCCTTCAAGGAGTTGATAATGTTTCTATTGAAATTCCAGAAATAATTCGAGTCTTATCAAATCGAAAAGAAGGGAAATTGCCAAAAGGGCAATTTACTGCTAAATTAATATTAACTGGGGACTATAATGTTGGTAAAACATCTTTAATCAGAAGATTTGTTGAGAATGAATTTCAAGAAAAATATATTTCTACAATTGGAGTAGAAATTTCAAAAAAATCTGTTCTCTTGGATGAAGACACTAATATTAATTTTGTTATCTGGGATATTGGGGGACAAGCTGAATCAATGACACCATATCGGCATCGTTTTTATGAAGGTGCAAGTGCTGCATTCATTGTTATTGACCGAACACGCAAAGGGAATCTTGAAAGTGTGGAGAAGTGGGACAAAGATATTAAAGAATCAATTCCTAGGAACATCCCTATTGTTATTGTAGCTAATAAAACAGATTTGAGCGAAAATTTAGCGATTAGTGAAGAAGAAATTAAAATTATGGCTAAAAAGTATGGATTTCATCATATAACTACCTCAGCTCGCACTGGAGAGAATGTTAATGAAGCCTTTCTTTATATTGCTTATAGATTCATAGAAAAAGTATAATTAAGAATTATTAAATAAAAAGAAAAAAAATAATTAGCTTGTCGTTTCTTTTTTCATATTTAAATAAGTATTTTCAAGAACTTCCAAACTTTCAATTAGGATTTTATTAGCTTTAGATTTCTGTTCATAGGATATTTTTATTGTGTTTAGAAGATATTTTGGAAAGATTAGTTCAATATAAAAATCAGTAAGAAGGGCATAATATTCAACGTTATTTTTATCATGATAAGCTTTAATCATTTGATTGTCCCAAAGCACCTTTAATACATTATAAATATCGTCAACTCCCTTTTTCTTTAACTTTTCTAGTTCATTTTGAGTTACGACAGCAGATCGCAAGAGTTTTATTGTTTCATAAACTGAAGGGTCAATAATTGCTTTTGCGATTTTTAGATTGTCACTTTCTATTGGTTGATAATTTTTGAAAAATTCTCTTGTATCATTTAAATATTGATCGGTTAATGATGGAGGTAATCCTATTTTTGATATATTTTTTATTAAATTATTAGGTGGTGTTCTTAGCATGATAATATCATTTGTAAGAATTATAATTTCTGAAGGAACCCCCTTAATAGAAATTTGTTTTATAATCTCCATTTTCATTAAATCTTTTAAAATCGTATCTATATCAATAAAAGCCTCTAAATACTTATCTTTTAGCCAAACCATTAATTCAGATTTGAGTATAACGCCATCGTCTCTTAAGAAGTTAAGAATTTTGTTCTTTATCTCATTTTGATATATATTTATGAGTATTTGCTCATAATTAAAAGCGGGATATAATGATAATCGCTGAAAGAGAGCAGGAATTATATATTCATAGGAATCATGTTCTAAATTTAGTAAAATTGTTTGTAATGTATCTAACATCCCACTTTCGTAAACATCAGGATCATCGTCGAAATTTAAGATTAAAATTAAATAATATCCTTTTTCAGGACCACTATAATAAGAAACAATATTAAAATTTCCTTCCATTAATGTAATTACTCCTTTTTCTCCACTATATTCATGAGTACTATAGATTTGCATTAGTGTTTTATCAGAAAGTTTGAAATCTTCAGGATATTGTGAAATAATTTCTGTTCCTATCCGTTCATTCCATCGCATCAGGATTAAACCTACCGGTCTTAAGTCATACTTTTTTTCTGATCTGATAGACTTAAGCTTTCTTTTTGAGGATTCCCTCCTTTTAGTAATTTTAACTCCTAAAATCTCTCCAATAGGTATTCCGATCTCATCCCATTTTTCTTTCACCAATTCACCAACAAATACCTCCTTCTGATTATATAAGAGTTTGTCAGGTATTAGTTTATCTGCTTGAATATTCTTCTTTATTGCTCTTGCTTTCTTTACAAAAACAGGTATTGTTGCATTTTTATAAACGCGATAACCTATAACACTACCTAAAGAGGCAATAATCCCAAATAAGATTAATAGAAAGTAGAAGGTTGGAATCCCGGGAAAAATTTGCTCCATTTCTATTACTATTGATATTTGAAATTCCTGGCTAGTATAATTAGCTTTACTAATAAATATTTTTCCTGTAAGAATATTTGAAGTAAAGAAAGCATCTACCTCGCTTGTACCAAAATTAAGGTTATATAATCCATTTTCGAGTTCTTGAAATGTGTATTCTATCCCATTGACTTTTAGTGTAAGTGTTGCATTTGTAAGTGGGATGTTTCCTTTTGTAGGATCTGCTATTGTAATTGAAATAGGAAGAATATTTCCTTTTACGACCTTTAATGAATTACCATCGAAATTTTCTCCTAATGTATAAGAAAAAATCCTTTCTTTAATGGTTAAAAAAATCATAGCATTTTTGTAATCATAATTTGTCTTATCTAATGTAACAATTAGCAGATAATTACCAACTGGTCTTATTTCTGTATTAAAATCAAGCGTAAAGAACTGATTTATACCTGAGAATAGTGTTCCCTGCCCATTCGCTATGATTGTCCCATTTTCATTGTAATTTTCCCATATATAATATTGAGTTTTTAATTCTGTGATATTTAAACTAAGAAATTGATCAGTATAGAACAATGTAAAATTAAAAGAGTCAGATACATAAATATCCTTCACCGTTCTTAGAAAATCAGAACTTCCGTTTATGAGAGTCAACCGATTTAACACGATCAAATCGAGATCTTTTATAGTAGAAATATAATGTTCCTTGGCAACAGAAAATCTAATTGTATAATCATCTGCAGCAA
>RDOE01000019.1 GCA_011364975.1 Promethearchaeota archaeon
AGTCTAACTTGGATGAAAACAAATTTACCTGGGACAACTGTAGTGGTGTCTTGGTGGGATTATGGATATTGGCTTACACCTATAGGAAATATGACAACCGTTAATGATAATGGTACAATAAATCAAACTAGGATCGGTATGACAGGAATGGCGATGATGCAAACTAATGAAATCTATAGTGCAAAGGTATTTAAGGATTTACACGCAGACTATGTATTAGTCTATTTTGGGTTTCTCTACTCGGCATTGGGTGGAGATGAGGGTAAGTGGCCGTGGATGTTAAGAATTTGTAATGATAATTATAATACTTATAAAATGTGGGGAATGGCGGAAGATAATTGGGCTCCAAATTCCGTATTCGTAGAAAGTGAATATTGGGATGATGCTACCCAAAAACCAACACCAAAATGGTTTGAATCTACGTTAGTGAAATTGATGTTCTATGGGATCTCAACAGATACAGTATCCCAAGATCCTCAAAATTTTGAACAATATTATCGACAACAAATTTATCAACGGACGGATAACCTTGGAACCTTATATGCTACTCACATACCTACTGGTGGAAATTATGATTTCAAAGTATTTAGACCCGCCTATATCTCAACCAATGGATTAGTGAAGTTATTTAAATTGGACTATACTGCTTTAGAATCGGATTTTGAAATAAAAGAACCAGCGATTTATGACACTGGATTTGGTACCTTAAAATTAAATAATACAGGATCTAAGGATATAGAAATAACCGATGTGAAAGTAAATGGAGAAAGCTATGATTTTGCAATGGGTAAGGGAATACATACTAATGTGTTACCTGCAGGAGAGAATGATATAGTGTGGATAGATATTGAATCCAGTGGTGATTCTTTTGAAATAAATGATGTAGTAAATGTTACGGTGGAAGCTGAATCGGTTGCTTTAGATGAGAAAAAATACGTATTTTCTAAAAATTCCAAAAGCTTCTTTGTAAAGCAAGCCAGTACCGGAGAAATTACCATCAATAAAGCCAATAGTAATGTGATCCAAATTGATGATACAACCGCAGAGATTTATTTAGAGGTAGAGAATACTGGTGGTTATACTGTTATATTGGACAATTTTTATATAGACAATGAGGATAATCTTTTAAACGACACTTATTATCTTTCAGGATCACCAATTTTAGAGCCAGGTCAGGCTGCTTATGTTAAGATAGTGAATATTACCGATTCATTTTATCCAATTAGAACATTTCATAAAATAGGTGTGCAAACTCCTAACAACATAAGAGATGAATTATATATGAGTTCTAATTTTCAGGATTATGAAATAACCATCTTAGAAGACGGAAGAATCGTTTCGCCTGAACTTTCTGCGTTTACTCAAAATAATTTTAGAAAGCATATTCCAATCGATTTAGAGGATACTTATGCATATAGATACGAAAATGGAACTACTTCACTTCGAATTAAAGTAAAGAATACAGGAACTATGATATTAGGTCTTGATTCCATATATATAACGAAATCAACAATTTGGGAATCTGTGGAAGATTTTATCCCGTTTAATCTGAATTCAGGTCAGGAAAAAGTGATTAATATCATTGCTTCAGATTATTTATCTAATCTCGAAGTAAATGATGAGATTGGAATAATTGTAACTGCGAATTTTGATGGAACAACGAAAGCTTCCGATATTGGATATATTCATATATTAAAAGATCAACCAGATATTCAAATTATTGAGAGTGTAGAAGGAGTAACCGCATCATATATCACCGCAAATGAAACAGGACAATTACTCATAAAAAATACAGGAGATACTGCGTTTGAGTTGGAAAATATCTATATAAATGAAACAACTATCTTATCATTTGATAGCGATGTGACTTTTGAAAGTGGTGATAAATTTTTAGACATTCAAGAAGCTGTATTAGTATCTTTTACTATACCAGGACTTTTTATAAATCAATCTAACCACCTTATCGTTAATATTACAACGAGTACTACTGCGGGAATTGTGATGGATTATTATGCAACTGTGAATTCAACTTTATATGAGATAGAAATTGATGACGCCCTTACATCTGCTTCTGATACTCGTGATGTTATCATTACACTCAAGAATCTTGGTAATTTAAATGTTACCATCGAATCAATCTATATAAATGGAACATATATTGACTTGAGTTATTTTGATGAGGATATTTACGAAATAGGAACTGGAAGTTCAATTCAACTAACAATCGATATGATTATCCTTGAAACCATTATTGGAACAGTCAATACGAATGAAGATTTAGAAATCCTTGCTCGAACCAAAGAAGGTGCTGAAGATACACACCTAGAGCTGGTATCGCTTTAATAATTTTTAATTATTTTTTTAGTAAAAGTAAAAAATTATTATTCATTACAAAATCTATAGACTTTTGGTCTATAAATTCAATTTATTTTATTTTTAATTAATTCCATTTTTATTTTTTCGAACCTATGAGTGTTAAATTCAATATCAAATCTGAATTTGTACCCCGTGGAGATCAACCTCAGGCAATAAAGGCACTTGCAGAGAGGATTAAAGCTAATAAAAGATTTAATACTTTGCTGGGGGCCACTGGCACAGGAAAAACGTTTTCTGTGGCAAATATTATTCAAGAAATCCAGAAACCCACATTGCTAATGGCTCCAAATAAAACATTAGCAGCACAACTTTATAACGAGCTAAAAGAATTGTTTCCTGATAATTCAGTTCATTATTTTGTATCGTATTATGACTATTATCAGCCAGAAGCATTCATGCCTGTGACTATGATGTATATAGAAAAAGATTTCAGTGTGAATGAAGAAATAGAAAAATTACGTTTAGCTGCAACTCATGCTATCCGTACTCGACGGGATGTAATTATTGTAGCCACTGTGTCATGTATCTATGGGATCGGAGACCCTGAGACATGGACTGCAGTTTCTGTAAACCTTGAAGTTGGACAGACAATAAAGCGAAGTGACATCATCAAGGGTTTAATAAGAATGAATTATGAAAGAAAAGATGTTGAATTTAGGCAAGGTATAGTACGAATACGCGGTGATATAATCGATATATTTCCGGCGTATTTAGATACAGCATTCCGAATTTCACTTTTTGGGGATGAAATTGAATCAATTCAAGAAATTCATCCTATTTCTAATGATGTTATAAAAAATTTAACAAATTGCAGAATATTCCCTGCTACTCATTTCATTATTCCTGAAGAAAATAAAATTAAAGCACTAGAATCAATTGAACTTGAGTTAGAACAACAAATAAAAAAATTTATGGATGAAAAACGATATCCTGAAGCACAATGGATAGAGAAAAGGGTTAAATTTGATTTAGAAATGATGAGGGAAATGGGATGGTGTAAAGGTATAGAAAATTATTCAAGACATTTAGATGGTCGCCCTCCTGGGACGCCTCCAATGTGCTTAATGGACTATTTTCCTGAAGATTTTTTAATTGTAGTAGATGAGTCTCATATTACAATTCCTCAAATACATGGGATGATTGGAGGGGATCGTTCCCGTAAAAAAAATTTGGTTGAGTATGGGTGGAGATTGCCAAGTGCTTTTGATAATAGACCTCTCACTTTTGAAGAATGGGAAAGTAAAATTAAATATGTAGTTTTTATGAGCGCAACTCCAGGAGAGTATGAATTGAAGAAATCGGGAGGAATCTCTGCTGAACAAATTATAAGACCTACGGGGCTTATCGATCCAGAAGTCGAAGTACGTCCCGCTAAGAATCAGATTGATGATCTATTAGATGAAATAAGAAAAGTTATTAATAAGGGCGGACGAATACTCATTACAACCCTGACTAAACGGATGGCGGAGGATATTGCAGAGTATTATTCAGAGTTAGGAATTAAGATTTCATATTTGCATTCTGAAGTTGATACCGTAGAACGATTCGATCTTTTAAGACAATTGCGAGATGGAACTTATGATGCGCTTGTTGGCATTAATCTTCTTAGAGAAGGCTTAGATTTACCAGAGGTACAGTTAGTAGCAATATTGGATGCAGATAAGCTTGGCTTTTTACGAGATACAAGATCATTAATCCAAACCGTAGGGAGAGCTTCCAGAAATGTAGATGGAAGAGCTATTTTATATGCTGACAAAATTACTTCTGCTATGAAAGAAGCTATAGATGAGACTAATCGCAGAAGGAATAAACAAAGAGAATTTAATAAAAACCATAATATTACACCTCAAACTATTAAAAGAAACATACTTAATTCTCTTTCTGAAGAAAGAGAGCTCCAAGAGAAAGAATCTAAAAGATTGAAGCAATCAATTGAGACTAAAATCAATGTTTTAGAGAAAGAGGGAGATAAAGATTTAATCATTCAGTATTTAGAAAATAAAATGTTTATGGCCGCTAAAGAACTGAGATTTGAAGATGCTGCCTATTTAAGAGATAGAATAATAGAAATTGAAAAAAATTATAAAATAAAACAATGAAGATTTTCTGTTCCAATTAATTAAAAATTATAGGAGTGAATATGTCTCAAAACTCAATTATTATTAAAGGAGCAAGACAGAATAATCTAAAAAATATTGATGTTATAATTCCCCGTAACAAATTAATTATTATTACTGGGATTAGTGGTAGTGGCAAATCAAGTCTTGCAATGGATACTTTATATGCGGAGGGACAACGGAGATTTTTAGAATCCTTATCAAGTTATGCAAGACAATTCTTAGGGGAAATGGATAAACCAGATGTTGATTCTATAGAAGGGTTATCACCTGCAATAGCAATAGAGCAAAAACCATTATCAAAAAACCCCAGAAGTACGGTAGGGACCGTTACTGAAATTTATGACTATTATCGTTTATTATTTGCTAATATTGGGATCCCTCATTGTCCTCAATGTGGGAAAGAAATTAAACCTCAAACACCCCAACAAATAATAGAACAAGTATTAACTACATTAGAACCAAATCAAAAATTTCTTGTTAAAGCACCAGTTATCCGAGATAGAAAGGGAGAATATAAAGAACTTTTACAAGATCTTAAAAAACAAGGCTACGTAAGGGTTGAAATCGATGGGATTCAGTATACTTTGGATGAAGAAATTACTATGCATAAACATGTGAAACATAATATTAACGTCATTATTGATCGATTAGTGATGAAAAGTGATATAAAAACGAGATTAGCAGACTCCATCGAAAGTGCTTTAAAATTGACGGAGGGTATTGTAATAGTTGAATTAGTAGATAAAGCAGAGCAAATTTATTCAGAACACTTAGCATGTGTGGATTGCGGAATTTCATTACCTTCCATCGATCATAAAATGTTTTCATTTAATATTCCTCATGGTAGCTGTAAACAATGTAGCGGATTAGGTACCATTTTAGAATTTGATTATGGATTAGTATT
Organism: Promethearchaeota archaeon; assembly: GCA_011364975.1. Taxonomy (GTDB): domain Archaea; phylum Asgardarchaeota; class Lokiarchaeia; order Sigyniarchaeales; family SOKP01; genus SOKP01. The sequence continues at coordinate 5,401 of RDOE01000019.1, forward strand.
AGGGGATGACCTTGAAGTAGCTCTTAGAGATACTCCTATTAGAAATATTCCTGGTTTTGGATCCGAAGATGGATACTCCTGGCAACTTATAGAACAAGTTTCGAAACATTATGGCTTTAATGCAAACAAAACTAAGATAAAGGACATTAAACCTGAAAAATTACAAAAGATTTTATTCGGAACAGGTAGCGATTCAATTGCTTTTCACTTTGAAAGCGATAATAATGGCGAGGGAGATTTGAAGAATGAGAAACGGGCTTCATGGGATGTGGTACGACCTTTTGAAGGGCTTATACCGATGCTGCATAGAAGATATATGGAGACACGCTCAGAATGGGCGAGAGAAATATATGAAAGCTTTATGAATCAAGTAAATTGCCCATATTGTAAAGGTCAAAGGTTAAATCCTGAGAGTTTAGCAGTAACTATCAATAGTTTGAATATTGCCGAGCTATCTGATTTAGCCGTAAAAGATTCACTGAAATTCTTCGAAAGGTTAACATTAGATGAGGTTCAAAAGAAAATTGTTAAAGAAGTTTTAAAAGAAATACTTGATCGATTATCATTTTTAGAAAATGTCGGTTTAGATTATATTTCTTTAAGTAGAAGGTCTCATACTCTCTCTGTTGGAGAAGCTGAGCGCATTCGACTTGCTACTCAATTAGGTTCAAGTTTAGTTGGTGTTCTATACGTGTTAGATGAACCTTCAGTTGGATTACACCAACGAGACATTTCACGATTGATTAATATGCTCAAAAAGTTACGAGATTTGGGAAATACGGTTGTTGTTGTCGAGCATGATGATGAAATCATGCGAAATGCTGATCATATTATTGACCTTGGGCCATTAGCTGGTGAAAATGGAGGAGAGATTGTAGCTCAAGGATCATTAGAAAATATTTTAAACTCAAAAACCCTAACTGGTAAATATTTATCAGGAAAGAAAAAAATTGAGGTTCCCAAACAAAGAAGGAAATTAAATCATAACTATATCGAAATAAAAGGTGCTCGAGAAAATAATCTAAAAAATTTAGATGTTAAGATACCAATGGGTGTATTTACTTGCATAACTGGAGTTTCAGGAGCTGGAAAAACTAGTTTAATAATTGATTGCCTTTACAAAGGATTACACAATTTAGTTAATATACGTAGTTCACGTCTAATTTCCGGGGAATTTGATGAAATATTAGGGTATGAACACATCGATAAAATAATTAATATTGACCAATCACCAATTGGAAGAACTCCGCGATCGGTACCTTCTACCTATACTAAAGCACTCGACTATATTAGAGAAATCTTTGCTGGTTTACCTGAAGCAAGAGAACGTGGTTATAAGAAAGGGAGGTTCAGTTTTAATACAACATCAGGTCATTGTAAAAAGTGTAAGGGTACAGGATATATCTTGAAAGAAATGTATTTTCTGCCAGATGTATATATTAAATGTGATTTATGTAAGGGAAAAAGATATAACGCTGAAACATTAGAAATTAAATATCGAGGGAATACGATTTCAGATGTTTTAAGAATGACATTCCATCAAGCATTAGAGTTTTTTGACAATTTTCCAAAACTCAAGAGAACCTTAAAAACTGTAGTTGATGTAGGACTTGGATATTTAGAATTAGGCCAATCTTCAACCACCCTTAGTGGTGGAGAATCTCAACGGTTGAAAATTGCTCGAGAATTGAGAAAATCTAGTACGGGAAATACTTTATACATATTAGACGAACCAACCACGGGACTTCATATGTATGATATCCAATTTTTATTAAAAGTTCTTCAGAAATTAGTAGATAAAGGTAATTCCGTAGTAATTATTGAACATAATATGGAGATTATCAAATCCGTTGATTATATAATTGATATCGGTCCAGAGGGTGGTGAAAAGGGTGGTAATATCGTAACTCAAGGTACCCCCGAGGAAATTATTCAAGACAGTAATTCGTATACTGCTCAATATTTAAAAAAATATTTAGAGCAAAACCACCAAATCTTAACAGTTTAATTTTTTTAGTTAAATTCTAAATTTAGTTAAATTCTAAACTTCTTGTTAACTAATTATATTATTATCTTTATTTTTCATTTATTTTGTGAATTACAATGTCAGTTGAATCTGAATCAAAAATCATACGTGCTCCTATTGCTTGTATTTTAGGGCATATTGATCATGGAAAAACCAGTCTTCTTGATTATATTAGAGGTACTGTGGTGCAACAACGTGAAGCTGCAGGTATTACTCAACATATTGGAGCTTCTTATTTTCCAACTGATGATATTAAAGCATTCTTACAAAAATCCAAAAAAGAATTTGCTGAAAAAGAAATTAAGTTGCCCGGAATTTTGGTCATCGACACTCCTGGTCACGCAGCTTTTTTAAACCTCAGGAAAAGAGGTGGTGCTGTAGCAGATATTGCAATATTAGTTGTGGATGTAACCGCCGGAACCATGCCGATTACTTGGGAATCGGTACGAATTTTAAAAGAGAGAAAAACTCCTTTTGTTATAGCAGCTAATAAGATAGATAGAATTTCTGGATGGAAATCAAAGCAGGATGCCGACTTCTTAGACTCCTATAACTCTCAAAAACCACATGTGAAAGAATTCTTAGATGAAAAAATTCTGCAGATTATGGGTAATTTCTTAGAAGAGGGATTTAAAGGAATCGACCGATATGATAAAATAAAAGACTTCACTCAAAAAATAGCAATTGTACCCACAAGCGCTAAAACAGGTGAGGGGATTTCTACATTATTAATGGTTTTAATGGGTTTGGTTCAACAATACTTAACTCAAAACTTGAAATTTTCCGAAGGTCCTGCGAAAGGAGTTGTCCTAGAAGTAAAAAAACAAAAAGGTCAGGGGGTTACTCTTGATGTACTAATATATGATGGAATTATTCATAAAGGGGATGACTTTATCGTAGGAGGGTTAGACAAACCTATTAAATCGAAGGTCCGTGCTCTTTTACGGCCAAAACCGTTAGATGAGATAAGAGATCCACGTCAAAAGTTTGATTCAGAAGAAATGGTAAGTGCTGCTGCAGGAATAAAGATCTTAGCTCCAAACATAGATGATGTTGTAGCGGGCTCCCCTTTTAAAGCTGTTGGGAAAGGTTCAGATGAAGCTAGTGTATATAAAGCAATTGAAGATGAAGTACAAAGTATTCGTATTAAAACCGATAAGGCAGGAGTAGTATTAAAAGCTGATACTTTGGGCTCTCTTGAAGCTTTAGAAAATCATTTTAGTAATAATGATGTTAAAATTAGTATTGCAGATGTAGGTCCTATTAAAAAAGAAGATGTAATGAATGCGAATATAGTTAAACATATTGATCCCTATAGTGCAGCGGTTCTAGGGTTTGGTGTTGACATCTTACCTGAAGCAAAAGAGCAAGCAACAATCGATAATATTAGAATCTTTACAAATGATGTTATATATCGCTTATTAGAAGATTATATTGAATATCGTGATACAAGAAAAGCCCAAGATACTGCAAAAGGATTGAGTGAATTAATTTTACCTGCAAAACTTAAAATGTTTCCCGATTACATATTTAGAAATTCAGATCCTGCGGTTTTCGGAGTGCGCGTCGAAGCAGGAACTCTTTATCCTAAAGTGCCCTTAATCACTAGTGAAGGAATTAAAGCAAGAAGAGTACATCAAATCCAAGATAAAGGACAAACTCTTGATAAAGCAGGTAAGGATGCTGAAGTGGCTATCTCAATACGAGGAATTGAAATAGGAAGGGATATTGGAAAAGATGAAACTTTATATGTCTCTATTCCTGAATCCCATGTACGCCAATTAATGGGAACGTTCATAAATGAATTAACAATTGACCAAAAGGAAGCACTTAGAGAGTATATTATTTTGATGAGAAAACTTAATCACCCTTGGTGGGGCATGTAATAGCCTATAAACTAATTTTTTAACTAAATAAGCGAAACTATCCCTTCTAAATATAAAGAGTAAAAACTACTTGATATTTGATAATAGAAGAGTCATAACCTTTTTTTAATAGTTAAAAATAAATTTATATTGTATCACGCAATTAACTCAAATATTTAAGCACAATAGTGAATATATGATTCAAATAGAACAAATCCTTCAAGAAATTCTAAAGGAAATTCTCCCAACTCCTCAAGATCTAGACACTATAAACCAAATTATTGAATTATTAAAAAATTCATTAAGTAAAAAAGCAACAGAATTAAACATACGCTATACAGATATTCAACCTCAAGGTTCAACAGGGATAAAACAAACTCATTTAAAGGATGATTTTGATATTGATTTGTTTATAGGCTTGGATTATGCATTATACAAACCCAAATATGACGGCTTAACAAAAAATAAATTAAAAAAAGCATCAAAGAAGGATTTTTTAAGGCTCTGTAAAGACTGGATTTTGAAAGCATTAACAGGTAAAAACTTTACTAACCCCAAGTTACTTTATGCGGAGCACCCCTATGTTTCAATCAATTATAATTACCATGAATTAATAGTTAAAGTGGATATTGTATTATATTTTGACTTAGATCTCAAATATATAATGGAAAATGGACCCATCACTGCTGTGGATAGGTCTCCATGGCACGGCCGTTTTGTTCGAGATAATCTTACAGCTAAACAAAAAAATGATGTGAGATTACTAAAGCAATTTTTCATCGCAAATCACTGCTACGGAGATAAAAGTGCAGTAGGGAACATTGGTTTTATAGGCTATAGTGCTGAATTATTAATATATCATTATAAAGATATTTTAAATCTTTTCCAAAATTTTGGGAATTTAATATCTACCCCTTTAGATCCTTTTAATAGATCCTTAGATGAATTAAAAGAAATTCATCATTTTCAAAATGATGCATTAATCATAATAGACCCAATTGACAAAAATCGAAATGTGGCCTCAGCAATATCAAAACGGGCTTATAATTATTGCAATTATCGAATTAATCAATTTTTGAATAATCCTAAACGAGAATTCTTTGAAATCAAAGAGATAGAAATAGATACTCTTACTGATGTTGATAATCTATTCGTAATCGAATGTCTTGGTAGTAATGAAGAAATACACTATACTATTTTAAGAGATAAGCTATATTCACTCTGTGAATCAATTAAAGCTAATGCCGAGAAAGAATTTTCTCATGCAGAGCGGTTTGGACGAGTAGAATATGAAATTTATTTTGAGGAAATGAATTCTGAATATAATATTATCTTATATTGTGAATCCCCCGTAATAAACAAGACATTTGTACGAAAAGGGCCATCAATAACTGATTATCACCACTCAAAAAACTTTAAAGCCAAAAATCTAGCTTACTTCGAACAAGATGGTTATTTATGGGTAGAAACTCAAAGGGAATATTCTGATTTCTTACAATTTTTAAAAGACTTTATTAAAGACAAAATGCCAGAGGGAATGACTTTAATTAATATATCAAAAGCGAAAGAAACTCAAACTAAATCCGCAAAGAAGGCTATAACTGTATTAAAACATATGGTTATGCCTTTTCTTTAAAAAAAAATATCCAATTTTTAAGATTTATAGCCTAAAAACATAAAATTTTTATGATTTAGAATATTTGGTTCCTCAAATATTACATTTCATGAATATCGAAATAACTAAATTAATGTGAATTAACTATGGTTAAAGTTAAAGACCCTGAAATAATTCAAAGAATGGTTCTTAGCACAAACTACAAAAAAAAGCGGATCTTTTCGATCACTGCTCATATAGATCATGGAAAAACAACAGCTTCTGATTATTTGTTAAGAAGAGCTGGATTAATGAGACCAGAAGATGCTGGACAACTCCAGATGACTGATTCAGATGATGAGGAGCAAGAGCGAGGGATTACAATTTTTACAAGTGTTGTTTTACTCTCATTTACAGACACTAGACATCCCGATGATACTGAACCATATATTTTCCAAATTAATGATACACCAGGACACATATCTTTTACTGGGGAAGTTTCAAGAGCTTTAAGAGGTTCTGATGGTGCTGTTATCTTAGTTGATGCCCTAGAAGGAGTAATGACTCAAACGGAAACTAATATACGCTTATCTGTGGGACAAGAACTCTGTAAGCCTGTTTTATTTATTAATAAAGTAGATCGATTAATTAGTGAATTAAAATTAAGTCCTCAAGACACCTATGCGAGAATAGATAAGATTACTAAACAAGTGAATGATTTAATTAAAAAGATTCGCCCTGATGGTGAAGCATTTGAAGACTGGGGAGTGGATTTCGCAAAAAATTCGGTAGCGGTTGGATCGGCAAAACATGGCTGGGGATTCACTTATGAAATTCTTAAAGAAAAGGGATTTACTCCTATTACAGTGTTTGAAAAATATAATGAAGGCGATATTCTATGGCTAAGAGAAAATCTCCCACTAGACGAACCGATGCTAAGAATGGTTGTTGACCATTTACCCGATCCGGTTACAGCAGCAAAATATAGAATTCCCAAAATCTGGGGAGGAGACTTAAATTCTAAATTAGGTCAAGCTCTCATCAAAAGCGACCCAAATGGACCTCTATACGGAATGATAACCAAAATCTTTCTGGATCCAAAGAGAGGATATCAAGCCACGCTCATTGGGCGTGTGTTTTCAGGGACTTTTGATCAGACAGATACAATTTATTTAGTAAATAACAGAGCAACCAGTAGAGTAAAACGGCTTGGGGTCATGGAAATTACAGATATATTAGATCTTCCGAGAGTTCCGGCAGGAAATTTGTTTGCCTTATATGGGTTTATCAGTCCTTCAGGTGAAACCTTTATGTCTTTAGAAGATGTTCCTAAAGATAAAGAAGCAGCAAACCAATTACCCGCCTTTGAAAAAATACAATATGCTTGTGAGCCAGTGGTTTCAAGAAGTATAAAGTCAAAAGATCCACACGAAATTGATAAATTAGATGATGTTGTCAGCAAATGGCTCAAAGCGGATCCTACTGCCGAATATAGGTTAGATAAGGAATCCGGAGAATTTATTTTAAGTGGGATAGATCCTCTCCAAATTGAAATACTAACTAAAAGAATTAATGTTCAGGTGCCTATTATTATTGGAGAACCAATAATTGTGTACCGAGAAAAGATTTCCAAAAGGAGTAAGGATTTTTATACCAAGTCTGCTAATACACATAACCGTATGCTTTTATATGTTGAACCTCTGGATGAAAAAACTGAAAAACTAATAGAGACGGGTAAAATTACAGACTTGCAAAATGAAAAAGAAAGAGCCCAGGTACTTCGAGAAGAAGCAGGATGGGATGCTAAAGAAGCGAGACGTATTGTTGATGTATATCATGGAAGTTTATTAGTCAATGGAACTTCTGGGTTACAAAGATTTGATCGGGTCAAGTCGTATCTCACTGCAGCATTTAGGGATTGGTTAGGAGCTTGTATTATTGCAAAAGAACCCGCAGCAGGATTCAAAATCGTTTTTACAGATATGACTATCCATGAAGATCCACGTCATACCCAATATGGACAGATTGCTGGAATGGCTTTCTCTGCGATGTCTTTGGCCATGTTAGATGCTGAGCCACACCTCTATGAACCTATTCAAATAATCGATGTCAAAACACCAGAAGGAACTGAAGGGAGTGTAAGCACAATTGTTAGTAAACGACGAGGACGAATTATGAATATAGTCCCCGAAGGAGAATATGTTCGAGTACATGGTGAAATTCCTGCAGCAGAAACGATTGGAATCGCTGATGATATTAGAGGTTCCACTCAAGGAAGAGCATTTTTCGGATATGAATTTGCAGGTTTTGAAAAAGTTCCAGCCAATATGGAAGAAGAACTTATTTTAGAAATCCGTAAAAGAAAAGGAATGCCTGTAGAATTACCTAGCACTAAGAGCTGGGAACGATTTATATATAAAAAGACTTAATTTTTTACACTGTTAAATTTTATTTTAAATTTCTTATTTTCTCAGTTTTAATATGATAGTTCCTTCAAGTTAATTAGTAAAAATTCTTATTGATGAAAAAGCTTAATCAATTCCTCAGTATTATCAACTAAGATGTCAGGATTATGATTCTGTAGATCTTCTTTTTGAGCTAAACCACTTGCAACACAAATCATCATGACTTTAGATGTTTTTCCAGCATCTACATCACTAGTCATATCACCAATGAAGATAACATCTTTAGGTTTCATTTTCCATCGTTTTAAAATGAGAAATATCCCTTCAGGGTTAGGCTTTGTTTCAGAAACATCATTAAATCCGACTATATAATTAAAGTATTTGTTTAAATTATATTTCTGAAGAACTTCCTCAGCGTAGGTACTTTTATTATTAGTTAATATTGCTAACTTTATTTTCCTTTTAGAAAGATATTCAATAAGATTATCCATTCCCTTAAATAAAGTCGATTCAGCATCTTTATATTTATTAAATTGAGTAAATAAATAGATTCCTATACGTAATTTTTTAAAATAACTCATTCCTTCCATGAAATTAATTTTTAATAAATTGTATGAATTTAAAATGATTTCTGGAACGGGATAGTTTTGAAGGTCTTCAATAAGATGAGCTATTTCTTGCATGATTTCATTTTTATCAACATTCAATTTATATTTTTCAACCGTATCCTCAACAGATTTTTTGATCGCCCCTGTAATGTCATATATTACACCATCTAAATCAAAAATTATCCCCTTATAATTTTCAAGATTCAACTGCTTCATACTATTTTGATAAATGATTTAACGTATTTTTATTTATTCCAATCTTAAAGTTTATAGAACTGAAGAATCTTATTATTATTAGTCACATATAAGTATTTCACTAATCATCGATAATAAGGAAAAATATGAGTGATGACCAAGAACCTCAAGATGAAGAAATAGAAAATGATAATGAATCAACTGAGATTGAAGAGGATGATCTTAAGTCCTATCTCTCTGAAATGAAATCTTTAGAAACAGATTTTTCAGATTTAGATGATCTCGATTTTGAAGAGATAAAAGAAATGCAAGAAGCAATTTTAAAAGTTAAAGAAATGGAATCTCTTGGAATCGAACCTCAGCTTCCAAAAGATATTGAAGATGGTGAGAAGGTAGATTCCCTCACCCAACAAACTGAAGCTGAAGAATATTTAGCACAACGAGAAGCTATGATCACTGATTTTTCTGATCTTGAAGAATTAGATTTCGATGAACTAAGAGAGATGAAAGAAGCTATTGAGACGGTCAAACAAGAGGAAATACAATCCTCGTCTGGCGAGATTTCAGAAAATTTTGCGAGTTCTGGAATTTCTAGTGAGTTACAAGATAGGATTAAACAAGAATTATTAGAAAGAAAGGAAGAAAAAGAAAAGAAAATCATTACTCCTGAGAAATTTTTGGAGTATGCTAAAGGGAGAAGAGATAAAATCTGGTACCATGCTCTCTATTACCTTGTATTTAATGCTGAAGATAATGAAGCCAGTAAAGAGTTATTGTACGAAATGCTAAAAGAGGTTACCAGTAAAAGTCCTATTGATCCTATTCAAGAGCATCAATTTTATTTTGGTCTTGGATATATCTTGCGATTAAACCTAAATGAAAAACAGATTGTTCGATTTTTAAGGGGAGGTAAATTTAAAATAAATATAGGATTAAAGGGTTTGAAAGAAATGCTAGAAGAAATAGGAGCGCCGATTAGCACACGACCTGTTTTGGAGGAAGAAGAGAAAAGAGAGATGTTTATAGATTTCCTTAAAGATGATTTTACTGATATTTAATTTTTTTGCAAAAGGTTAATTTTAGAGATACAATGGCACAAAAACCTTCTCTTTTAATTATTGGAAACTCAAATGTAGGAAAAACATCTATTACGAAATTGCTTTTACCAAATCCAAAAGACTTTAAAGGAAAAACTGGTAAAAATCCTGGCAGTACAATGTTGATTAAAACTATTTCTCAACCTAATTTACAATATAAAATTTCAGATTTACCCGGATTTGGTTATATCAAAGGGTCTAGCAGAAGGAGAGAAGAGCATACTAAAAAACAATTAGTAATTCATATAGAAAAAAATTATTCAGAATACTTTTTTTCCCTAGTAGTTATTAATATATTAAGAATTGAAGATGAGCTAACTAAATATCATGATTCAAAATCTAACACTATACCACTGAGTTATGAATTAATCCAATTCATTAAAGAATTTAAGCTACCCATTCTTGTAGTTATAAATAAAGTTGATAAAGTCTCAGATTTCCACAAAAATAGAATAATATCGTTATTCATAGAAAAAGCGAAGACGTATAACATATTCTTGTCTCCGTTAACGAAAATTGGAGAATCTGGAGTTATAATTCCATATATAGAATTTTCAGCAATCAAGAAGTTAAATTTAGACATACTCAAAAACATTATAAATTTTCATTTATCGAAAAAAAATAAATAAGTTTGAAGAAAAGTTCCATCCAAGTTTACGATTTTAAATTAGACAGAAAAACTGTTAAGGATGAACAATTTTGGGGTCATTATTCTCGTCCCAATTGACCGCAAATAAGAAATCCCTACTTGCTTCATTTGTGTAGATTAAGGGAAAACCACTCATCTCCTCAAATTTTAACGCTATCTGATATAAGTAGTTATAATCTGGAAAATAATATTGGAGCGGTTCTTGACTTTTTAGTCGATTCTTAATCAAGAGTGCTTTCGCTTGAAGTGTAAATCCTTTAATTTCAAAAAATGTAGGATTAGCTCTTTCAATTAATTTAATATATTCAGGAATCATACTCAAGGCTAAATTAAGGTTCTTTACCGCTGTTAGTCTAATGACTGTTCTACAGGTTAACGAATTTATAAGATTTAGAGATTCAATCAGATTATTCCAGCCATCTTTTATCATAGGTCGACAGGTTTTTTTATATAATTTTTCATTACAAGCTGGAAGAGTTATATATAATTGTGATGGTAAAGAAGATAAACTTTCAATAGCTTTTGGTAAAGTACCATTGGAGACAATAAAAGTAGTCATTTGTCTGTTCCTAAATTCTTGAACATACTCATTAATTTTTGGATATAATAGGGGTTCTCCGTCTAATGATATTGCAGCATGGTTGGGAGTCATCGCTTCATAATGAGTGGTCATTATTTCTTCGGGTGTTGTTAATTCTCTATTGATAAGCATTTGAATTTCTTCTTTAGAATCAATGCAACAAGAAATTTCATCATCTATTTTGTAATTATTCAATATTTCATCAGTGTTATTAATAAATCTCTGATTTTTTAATAGGCTTACAGCACGCTCTATTTTATTCTTACTAATGTGTAATGTTTGAGAAAGGGAATTTATATTATGCTGTTCTTTTTTAGTCAACATATAGTACATAATATCATTCATAATCTCATAATTGTCAAGATAACGTCGAAGCGGTAAATGATTTTTAAGAATGTCCTGTTGATGACGTATCATTTCATCAATTATTTCTTTAGGATCATCGGGGTCAACAACAAAATCTCCTCCCAGGGCTCCTAATTCAATATCACGCCAACAAAAAACACATTGATGGTTACAAAAAGGTAAAGAAGGAGTATTTTGTAAGCAACGATGACTTTCTACTCCAAAAATGCCTTTATAACAGTTTCTATTTGATCTTCCGGTTAACAATTTCTGCTCTAACCAATGACATGGTTTTAGCGCTGAATGTTTATTAGGACCAATAATCCTATAAGTTGTTTTAGTATATGTCTCTACAAATTCATTTGTAATTTTACCATTTTCGATGAAATTCGATTTCATATCAATGAGCCATGAGATATTGTTAGTATCCTACTAGTTTATAATTATAGGTAAATGTATCTAATTTATATATTAAAAATTATCATTTAGTTTTATAAGTGAGGAAATAAATAGAAGCCCACTTATAAAATATAATCAATATGCATTAAAATATTCAGAATGATAAAGCATGTTAAATCGAATAAAGAGCGAATTATTGAATTTTGGACTTAAATTTATAAGTATTGATGATAAAATAGTAAGAATGCTATTAGAAACTGCTCCCTCTAATATAAATGAAATTGTAATAATGCCCGCTGTTAAAATGTTTATGAAGAAATTAGTACAAAAATTACAGAATAAAACTGCATATGGTAGAGTATATAATGGTTTATTAAATGGAGTGAAGGTAAGTATTATTCGATCTCAAGTAGGTTGTCCAAATGCGGCGTTAACAGTTGAATGTTTAAAAAGAACTAAAGCAAAAGCCATAATTCGTATAGATTTTTGCGGAGGAATTACCTCTAATAGTAATGATATTGAGATTGGTAACATTATTATTCCGAAAAAAGCTTATTGCGATGAGGGAACAAGTCCTCAATATATAAGAACAAATCCCTATATAATAAACCAAAATGAAAAGATTGAAAACCCCGTTTTATTAACCCAAAATTTGGAAACTGGCAATAAAACTATTTTTATCTCAAAACCACATGAACCTCTTAAAAATTTATTGTTAAACGAAGCAAAGAAATTTGATCCAAATAAAACTAAGGAAGTGAATCTATGGACTACCGATGCCTTGTTCTGTGAAGATGTTGAATTTATTAGAGCCCTTCAGACTATTAATGTAAAAGCAATTGATATGGAATCGTCCATCCTTTTCTTGTTAGGACAACTTTATAACTTAAAAACGGCTTCAATATTATCAGTTTCAGACCTTCCTGGACATCCACAATATGACCTATTTCAATCTAACGAAATTCATCCGGAAATGGAAAATGGAATTAACAAAGTTATTAAAATTTTAATAAATTGTCTTCCAGAAATACAACATTCAATGATTTAAGAAAAATTACAATCCTTTTAATAATCTTGAAAAGTCAGGTTCTTTAAAGAATTTGTTGTACTCTTTTAGTAATTCTATATTAACTAAATGGATTTTCTCATTGTTTTTATTGAGGACTGATCTAACTAAATCTAACTCTTTCAACTTTTTGATATGATATTGAACTGTACCGGAATACACATCAAGATTTTCCCCCACTTTTGAAATAGCAATACTTTCATCATTTAGTAGCTCCTGAATAATTTGATAGATTAGTGGATTTAGAAAGATAATCTTGTAGTTATCATAATCTTCGGGTACATCTGCTAAAAAGTAATGAAGAGATTTACCTATTTTTCTAGAACGGATTAATTTAAACCTCTCAAGAGTCATAATATGTTTTAAGAAGGGAGTTCTTGTGATATTTAGTTCTGATTCTATGCTATCATCTCTTGCATGAATTCCTGGATGGTCTCTAATAAAATTTAATATAGTTACTAATTTCTCATTATTTAATACTTCTAATTTTGTTCTACGTTCGTTAGTCACAATCCAATTTTTCTCATCTAAACTTCTTATAGCAAGAAATAATTCTTCTTTACTATAGCCTTTTTTATATGCTAATTTTGCGATACATTTAGCATATAATTTTTCTATAATTGGGAATTTTTGTAATTCTGCTTCAGTATCAACATCAAGATCAAAATCAGCTTCATATCTTTTCAATTTTAAAATATTTTTAGCAACCTTTAAAACATCAGCCTCAATTTCAGTTAATTCTTCAACTAGAGCTTCCCTGTCAATTATTTCTTCCTTTTTTAATTCTTTAACTTCACCAAGTGGTCTGAAATCTTTACGCCTAAATGCACTTTCCTCTAAATTTTTTTCCTCTCCTGACTCCTTGGTTTCTCTTCTTTTTTCAAGCGACATTTTTACTCAGAAAGGTTCTAGTTAAGAACTTATAAATTACTTTCTAAAAATTGAACAAAATCTAATTGTTCATTATAGCTCATATATTTTAATTGTTGAATTACTTTCTCATAATGTTGCGGTGTTATGTTTTTTAAATTCCTAATTCTTTGAATTAATTTTTCGGGAAATTCACTATATAATTCTTTTAATATCTCAAGGTATTTTTCTTGTTCTACTTGAGTTAAAAAGGCTAATTCCTTTAATAACTCTTTACGATCCTTTTTTGGAATATCTAAATCTTTAATTTTATCTCTTAAATCTTTGGAAAGAACATTAAATATTTTTGAGAAATATTCTTTAACAATTTTTTTATCCTTTTCATTTTTCACCGGTAAAAGCGATTCATGAAGTTTAAGTTCAGATATATCACTTATACTTTCACTTTTTTCAACAATAGTTGGTTTGAGAGTTTCTTTTTGAGTTTCTATATCTTTTTCATGCTCTCCTTCCTTGGCACTTTCTTCAACAATCGGTGGTTTTTCTTCTAAATCAGGTCTACTTTCGACAATTATAGGTTGTTTATCACTTTCTAATTGTGTAATCTGTTCTTTAACAACTATTTGCTCAGGAGATTTTTCTTTAATATCTTCAGATAATGGAATTCTTGGTATTACTTTTACTTCTTCTCTTAAAATCGGTTTTTGATAATCTATTGGTTTACCTATAACGAGAAGAAATAACAAGATTGCTTTAAATAAAATAAAAATTCCGACTCCTAGAAACGCAGATCCTATTATTCCAAGTATAAATATTCCAATTGCATCTCCTATATTCAGATCTACCTTATCATAAATCTTCCTCTGTAATCGAAAATCAATTAATAAGATTATCGTTGGAAATATACTAAAACCTATAATAACGATTGATATATCAACTATTGTATTCCAAAAACCAGTTTCGATAATAATATTACTAAGTACCTCCCATAGTAAAAAGCTAATACTATTATTAAATGAACCAAAAAAGACCGAAAATAATATAATTAAAATAATTACGAAACCTGCTTTCGTAGAGAAATTGTTTAGTGAATTTTTCAGTTTCAGTACAAAGTGATAAAACTTATGTTTCTCTTCCTCTTGATGTATAATATTATATATAATAATAAGAATTCCTTTGATTAGAACGACTACACCTATCCCATATAAAATACACCCTAAGATACCATAACAGAATGCATCTAAAACAATTGAATTAAACCCATCAGATTCAATTCGTGGAGATATAAATCTCGCATCATAAATAAGGATTAAAATTGCACTTAATCCTAATAAAATTTGCCCAATAAAAAGATAAATTCCATTTATTGGATTTAATAAATGTTGGAAACTAAGTCCAAAAATGATTACTGCGAATATAATGATTGGAATATCATCAAATTTATCTATCTTTTTTATAGCATTAGCTAATTTTGACTTACTTCCCTGTCTAATCATAAATGCTTGATTTGATGAATACCTGGGTTTAGGAAGTCTTGTTGGGGCTTGTTTAAACTCAACACCTGCTAATGAAAATGGAGTACCGCACATTTCGCAGTAAACTTGCACATTATTTTCAATTAAGTCAGTTAACTCTTGAGGGAAAACAAATCCACAAGATCTACACACATAAACTGTATTAACCATTAATACTCACACTTGTAAGATAATAATTTTTAATTACTTTTTTAATTTATCTAAAAACTCTATACCACTTAAAAAATAATATCTAAATTCATCTAAAAACTAAATGGAGTCCAATTTTTAACCATAATACCTTATTTTCATAATATCAATTCTTTCCAGTTTAAAGATTGAACTGTTGAATGAAGAAAATGGTCATCATTTACAAGATGATATTGCAGGTTATTAAAACATTTTTGAGCAATCCACTTTGTTTTATTATGGTTAACTACATTATCATTTTTACCATGAAATATAATTACCGGAATATTAAGAGGTTTAACCTTAATGTTATTAAAATACGTTTCTATCAAAAAGGGTGCTAATAATATCAATTTGTATACATTTTTCGGTTTTTGAAGAGCATATATTGTACCCATCAAACCACCAAAACTAGAACCAATGATGATCCACGAGCTATTCTCGTTTAAAAATGATTCTAATTGTTTCATTCTTTTCTTAAGAATTAGATCAATTGATATTTCAGAGTTGTAAGGCTCAAAATCGGGAGTCATGATTTCTGGAATCTGTTTTTTTAAAAATCTTGCTTTAAATCCACTCCCTGAACTTTCGAGTCCATGGATGAAAATGATATTAGCCATATAGTTCCCCCTAATGTGCTTATATTTAATTTATCTCACGATTATTGTTATCTGGAGGTTGAGGTGTCAGTTCTTCGTTTAATCTCTTTAATAATCGCTTTTGTCCTATGTAAATGAGAAAAAAAAGAATACTAAAATATATAGTGATAACTATAAGTGTAATGAAGTAATAATCTTTTGTAAATGAAATCAAATGCATGGCTACTCCAATTATAAATCCTGTAAAAATCCGTGAGCTAGTACTACTTGTTCTTAATAAAAGCCTTTGAGTACCCCAATCAATTAATCCAGGAATTGGAAGTATAATTATAAGCAGTAGTGCAAATAAAGGGTCGAATTCTGAATTAAATATTCCTTCGATTAGATGTACAAAAAAAATAGAAAGAATAAGTCCAATTATCATCCCAGAACAGCGAGTACAAAAATATATTTTTGTACGTCCAAATTGAAAAGAGAAAGTGTGATCACTGGCTGATAACGGATGGTGCGTTAAAAGTAAATAGTATAAATGTCGTTCCCTTTTTGATAATAATTTATCGTATATAATTAAAGCGATTGGAATAAAAATAACAATTGATAATAAAGATTGAATAATAAATTTCAATCCAAAGTTAATTACTATTTCTTCTATGCTCAACAATCCAGAATTTAGAAATAACTTATATAAAATAATTAATATCATAGCTAAAAATGAATTTATAACAAATATTAAGAAAGTATATAAAATAGGTTTCAGATTTTGATATTTTAAAGGTTTATATTTATATAGACTGTTAATTACCCCAAGCAGACCAACAAAAAAACACCAATATACAATTATTGTATTATAATAAACTAATTGATAAAATAATTCTCCTAAAAAGCCAGAAATAAACGCTTGTATAGGTCCGGCTAGTATAGAAAAGAAAATGTAGATAAAAAGTGTTGCTCCAAATAGTAAATCCAAATTATTTTGATTTATATAAGGAGAGGAAATAGATCCAAAAATTTCGGATATATATAAATAACTCATTGTAATAAAAATGGTTATTAGTGAATTTACGGCAACTGTATGTAATTTACTTGTTGGTTGTTGAGATATATATTCTATTTTCAAATTTTTCTCATCAAATCTATAAAAAAATAAAAGATTATTTTCATATAAGAAGACTTAATTAAAAATTTGATCAAGTTCTTCAATTAATGTCTTTTTTGTTTGTTCAAATCCTTTTCTTAGCGCTTTTAAAATAATATTTTTCCCTGCTATGACATTAAGTATTGAATCATCTTGTTCAACTATAGAAATACCGGCATCATTAAAATCTAATTGTCGTTTCAATGCCTTATAGGCATTTTCTTTGGTTTTATATGTAATTCTCGAAAGTTCATTATAATCTTTAACTTCTTCTTTAGTCCGTAATAGCAAAATACTCTCTTCAACCTGAGTAATAAAACATGATTTTGTTATCTCTTTTAATTTCTTATAATTATTATGATTCTTCTTACATGCACGATCTGTTTGATCATTTTTCAAGTATATAGAAAAATTTTTATCAATCACCCTCTCAAAACGTTCTTGAGTGATTTCTCCATTTTTTACTAATTCTTTCGCAGATTCAAGAGTAATTCGAATTTGTTCCAAGGTTCCTACACGGGCATCTTTGTCACTCCAATATTTATAAAATGCCTTTACAATTGGTTTGACAATGACATTTAAAGCCCCTGCATCCAACTCGGATTCAATTATCTCTCTCCCGTATTCTAACGAGATATCCGTTTGTTCAATCATTCTTTCTCTGATTAGGTTATAATTTCTTTCGATATAATCCATAGTATAACCACTGTTAGATATTTTTAGAAATTCAAATTAATGTTGATCAATTTTTTACAAGTATGATTTATTTTTAAGAATATTCAATAAAATTAATATTTTAATTATTTTACTCGTAGGTTTCCTCAATAGATTTAAAAAATTCCGTTTTAGTACCTTCAAATCCTTTCCTAAGAGCCTTTAAAATAATCCTTCTACCAATAGAAAATGAGAGAATAGAAGGATCTTCTTCAATTAAGCTAATACATTTATTAGTATAATCTAATTGTTTAGAAAGAGTTTCTTTCGCCAACTCTTTTGTCTTAAACGCTGCTCTGCTAAGCTCTCCATAATTATTAACATCTTCCTTAACATTCAAAAAAAATTTAACTTGTTTAAGATAATTAATAAAAGTTTGCTTCGTAATTTCTATTAATTTCTTATAATTTTTATGATGTTTATTACATTGATATGAAATTTGATCTCCTCGAAGGTATTTTGGGAAATTCTCTTCGATAAGCTGATTAAAGATTTCTTCTGAATTACCATTGGTAACTAATTCCTTTCCTGCTTCTAAAGTAATATTGATTTGTTTCATTGTACCTACTTTTGCTTCATTCTTTGCCCAATAATCATAGAATGTTTTTACAATAGGTTTTATTACAAAACTTAATATTCCCGCGTCTAACTCTGTTTCGATTAATGTTCTACCAAAATTTATTGAATTTTCCATTTGCTGTATCATCCGTTCCTTAATTATGTTATAATTTCTCTCAATGTAATCCAAAATGATCGCCAAAAGTTTTAATAGTTAAGTTAAAATATCTGTTATCTAATAATTTTAATAGTTTTATTAATTTGGAACTTAAAACGGTAATAATATAATATTGATAAAGGTTTATTAAATATTAAATTTAAATAAAAATTTTTTTTTTTTATATCCATGCGTTATATCTTTAAAGTTTTGATTATGGGAATGAATACAGAAATAATTAATTCATTTACCATACGTGCTTTTGAAGAGGAAGGTCAAAATCAAAATTATTATCTCGAATGGTATAAAGAAATTAATGTATTTGAGGATATTTGTGATTTAGAGATAAATGCTGTAATAGACAATTTAAATGCAGATTTCGATGAGATCATTTCTACAGTAGATGGTATAATTTATTTTATTAATCCCATGAGGAAAGAGGAAAAAGAATTTTTTGAAATGATTTTACCAGTTATGAATTCAGTTAAAAGAGATATTCCCATGGTTTTAATCTTTAATAATGATTATGGTTTTTTACCACTATCTGCAAATAAAGTTTTAGAAGATCTTTGGTTTAATCACTTTAACCTTGAAGGTTTTGTGAATTTACGCCCTAAAGATTTTTACCAAGCACTTCAATGTTTATGTTTAGCCATGATTAGTGGTGATTCGCCACTTAATATTGAAAATGCATGGATGAGATTCCCGATTTACATACAACTTGCTAATATATTCTTCAAAAAAGCAAGTAAGGAAAAGAAACCAGAATTTTACTTTTATGCTGCTCAAAATGTTAAAAAAGCGGCCATGATTGCAGATATATTAAATAAAGAAGAATATTATATTATAAGCGAACAAGCAGCATTATTATATTCAAATGTTAATCTATTTCTTGAAGCTTCTAAAATTCTACACAATATTAATCACAAGAAAGCTAAAAATTTTAAAAAATTATATGCCGAATCTATGGTTTTAGAAGGAAATAATCTCTTTAATAATAAAAAGTATGATTCTGCAGCAGAACAATATCTAGCTGCGGCTCAGTGGTTAGCGATCGAAATGGATGATCCTGAATTAAGGGATGAAGCATTCAGACTTTCTATAACATCATGGATCTCTGCTTGCAGGGTAGAAATGGCTTTTAGTGTTTTAAATAGCCTTCCACATGAATATGCTTTAATCCTTTTGCAAGAGATCGCTGATAAAATTATATCGGCTGCTGAGTTTCTTGTAATAAATGATAAACTAGATGCTGCGAGGGATCAATTATATAGAGCTATAGTGGTTTATCAAAAAGAAGGTTTATTTGAACTTTTAGAAAAATTTACTTATAAGCTAGAAGAGGTTTTAATTAACCTTTTAAAATATCAGATTAAAAAAAATGAACGATATTCCGCAAAACAAACGTACGATGAAATTGAAAATTTATGGGAATCCTATAATGTAGATAGATCAAATCTAGATAAATTGTTGGAAGATTTAGTTAAATCATTTTTGAGTAACTATGATTTTCCAACATCTGCAATTCTCATTAATAAGATTGAATCACTTTCAGTTAAAAAAAACCTTACTAAACTAAGTTCTAAAGTTGAGGAAGATTTTAAGACACTAAAGAAAACAGAAATAGAAGAGAATTTAAAAAGTGGAATTCTTGTCTTAAAAACATTTATTGAAGAAGAACTGAATATAATTAATACCATTAGTTTACAAGTTATCTCGGAAGCCAATAAACTGATAGAAGTAAATGATTATCTCGAAGCTGCTGATATTGTTGAAACACATGCAAGATTTCTTAAAAGTATAGGTCGGGAAGATATTCAGAATCAAATCCTTGTTAAAGCTTTGGATATCCTCTTACTTGGGAATGAATTCTCTAGGTTCACAAAATCATTTGAAGAATTATCCGAGCAAAACAAGCAAGATTATCTAAATAGACAGTATGATCTAATCACAAAAAAGTTAAAAGAAGTTAGTAAACAGCTAAAATTTAGAGATCTAGAACCAATCCTTGAAAAAATTGTTACTTTTTATAGGGAACAAATGATTTATAAAAAATCAAAAGAGATAAGCAAGCTTTTTATTGAATTCATTAAAAATGAAGCTTTAAGATTATTACAAAGTGAAAAAAATCTTAGTACAATAAATATTGCATTAAAATTGATTAAAAAAGCCATTGATACTTCTTCAGCATATCTAGAAGGAGAGCCTTTAAATTTTGATCTTATATATCAATTTATTATTGATATATATCTCTCAGAGGGTAAAACGTTAGAATCTAATTCTATCAATGAAAAAATAGAGGATAAATTGATAAAAAGTGAGATTCACAAGAAAATCGACAAGATAGAAAGTCAAAAAAGCACCGATGATAGAGAAAAGCTTGAAGCTTCTAATAAGGAAAAACGATTAGACGAAATGTATTCAATCATAAAAAATAAATCAAGAGATGCTCGTCATAGTAAAGATGACGAGCTTAATAAAAGAAAAGGAGTAATTAAAAAAGCATATTTTGACAAAGCACTAAGTTATCTAAACGCAACAAATTTTAATGCTGCAATTGAAGAATATAAAAATAGTTTAACCCATCTTTTGCGAAGAGGCGACTATTACTTAGCAGGAGTATCCTTGGTACTTACTTATATGCTTCTCATTAAGCAAAATAAATCTCAAGATATTAATAAATTACTTATAGATACTAAAGATAAATTATCAAGTCTGGAAAAATCATTTTCTGATACTTTTCCGGTTATTTTAGTTAATTATCTTAAAGATATTGAGGCGATCGGAGACCGTGTAAAATTTGAAGAAGCATTAACCTTTTTAGAAAGCTTACCACTATTTGAAGAAGAAATAACTCTTTTAAATTCATTAATAGGAAAAGAAATTCAATTAGCTAGTGAAGTAAGCGTTAAAGAACAACCACACATCCAAATTGAAGATATTAAAAAAAAAATTTTTCATTATGCTACTCAAATTGATAAGGAAACTCAAAATATTGTTAAACGGCAACGATTAAAGCAAGAATATTGGAATTTAGCCTTGGAAGACCTCTCTAGTAAAAAATATCTTTTTTCATTAGAAGAATATGTTGAAACAATACCAAAACTTTTATCTGAAAAATGGTATAATTTTGCCAGCTTAACTTTAACAATATCCACACTAATTAATTTAAAACTCAATAATATAATTGCATCAAAAACTTTCTTGGATGATAAATTAGTGAAATATAAAGAGATTTATCCAGAATTTGAAAGCTTACCTGAAATTATGATATTAAAAGAATTATTATCTACTATAGAGCTAAACATGACAGAATTGATTTCTTTTGGTATTGAGACTTTGTTAGAAAAATTACCGTTATTTGAACCTGAGATACGATTTTTGGAAACACTTTTAAACGAGTATATTGGAGGAGAAGAGCCAGAAAAAGCACTTACGAGAAAAGAATTTGCTCAAAAAAAAGCATTACAAATTGATATGGAACAAATCTATGGAAATCTTAATAAACAAATACCCGATATGTTAAGAGAAAAAAAAGATAATGAAAAGAAACGAAATATTTTAAAGAAGAGAATTTATTTTGATGTTTTAAAAGAACTTAATCAAGGTAATTTTAAGGGTGCTAGCGAGCAATATTTTGAATTAGCCATATCAATGGTTAAACGGCTAGATCTTACAACTAGCTCATTATTAATTCTCCTTCATGGTCTTTGTTTAATTAAAGAGGGGGAATCTTATGTAAAAATTAAACGAAATGTCGACGATTTTCTCGATGCTTTAGGTGTTAATAAAAAGTCAGTTAAAGACACATTTTATATAACTTTAATTCAATTTATTACAGATGTCATTCTAAATGAATTAGAGGAATTTTATGATAAAATTAAATCCTTACTACAGGTTTTACCTTTACTTGATGAAGAAAAACCTTTAATAGATATTTTTTAATTTCCTGTTAAAATCTGGTATTACCTAAACTTATTTATTGAACTATATTAGCAAATCTCATTAAATCTTTAACTCGCATTCTTAAAGTAACTTCCGTTACTTTTGCTAATTTACTTATTTCTTTTTGAGTACGATTTTCATTGCATATCTTTGATCCAATATAAATTGCTGCAGCAGCTATGCCCTTAGGATCTTTTCCTGCAGAATTAAATCCATTTTCCTTTGCGTTTTCAATGATCTTGACCGCTGTATTACGACATTGCATTGAAAGCTTAAGCTCATCATTAAATTTATCTACATAGCGGTCCGCAGAAAAATGTTTCACTTTTAAATTTAGATTAGGTAACACTTCCATTAAAATAAGTCTATAACTCTTGATTACCTTTTTCTTAGGAATCTGAGCTATCTTAGTAATCTCCTCTACAGTTCGAGGAATACCGTGTACTCTAAGAGCACAAAATATTGACGCAGAAAGTAAAGTATCGATACTTCTTCCCATAGTTAATTTCTTTTTTACAGTTTGCGTATAAATTCTTAACGCATCCTCAGCTACAGTATCTGGAATGCCTAGTCTTTTCTGCAAACGCTGTAAATTTGGTAAAGCAATCCATAAATTTCTCTCATAACTAGTAGTAAGAGATCTATGTATTTTCGCAAGCCTATTGAATTTTGATTTAAATTTTGGACTTAACAATGTTCCACGCGCATCACGACTTCCTCTAATAATTGTACGTGGTCCAATTGGGCTATATACTCTCTCGTTACTTTTTCTTTTTTGGATTTCTTCTTGAGTGAAAGCTCTACGAGGAGAGTCATCTAAGATTCTACTGTAAACTGAACCACAATTCAAACAAACATAAAATCCATCCTCTTCAGAAATTTTGGGAGAATCACAACATGATTCTTGTTCATTTTCTTCGAAGAATCCATTATCTTCTTTATTTGATGGCATAAATTCTTAATTAAGTAATCCTCCTAATCGGAATTTTTCGCGTTAAGTATACTATGAAAAATAACACACATATATAAATTTTCATCTAATTTAATTTAATAACGGTAGTGAAAATTTAAATCTTAATCTATTTAACTATTTCTTAAAGCTTGAAAAAATAATTTTTTATACTATCACTTCTATTGATTTAATAATTATTAATTGAGATTACTATGCCAAAAGATATACCAAAGATAATTAGCATTTTTTCCAAATTTTTGGATTTGAAAGAAGTTAAAATTAGTAAATTAGAAACTCTTGAGGATGTGAAAAAATTACCGCTCCATTCCTATAAATTTCTTGCTAAGAGTGAAGCTAAGCTTTTAAAAGAAATTTTAGAGATTTCTAGCATTGAAGAAGTGGCACAGTTAGATAAAGAAAACCCTTTTAAAAAAGTAGAAAATCTTAGTGCAACAAAGGATCCGATCAAATCTGCAGAATTGCAAGAAGAGATGAATAAAAAGGTAGCCCTTCTTAAAGAAAACAATCCAAATCTTGAAAATAATTTAAAGAAGGCAATAAAAATAAGCGCTATTATCACTAATATTGCAGATCAAGATATTCTCCTAGAAAAAAAAGCACAAAAAGTTGTAGTAGTAGGCTTAGATAATGCCGGTAAGACAGCAATTTTGTCTAAATTTGGAGGGCGCCTTGGTATAAATGATTTAGTGAATTTAAAGCCAACTAAGGGAGTAGATCGTCATTACATTGAGACTGAGAACACAGAATTAGATTTATATATTTGGGATATGGGAGGGCAATTAGAGTACCGGAATAAGTATATTCAGAGTCCAGAACAGTATTTCCTTGAATTAGATTTATTAATTTATGTTATTGATGTACAAGATTCCGATAGATTCGCAGAATCTTTTGAATATTTTGAAGAAATTTTGGAAATCTTATCCCTTTTAGAAGAAAATCCATTCATCTTAATTTATATCCATAAAGTCGATCCTGATTTAAGGAAAGATCCTGAATTGATGCTTAATATAGAACTTTTAAAAGAAAACCTTAATCAGCTTTTAACTCATTATGGTTTTGATTATGAGGCATATTTAACCTCTATATTTTCATTAATTTCCAATGAACCGCAATTTTCCAAATATCTTAAAGAAGTAATGACAACTAGTGATTCCTTAACTAATCCTACATTGAAGAAAGTAGAAGGATTAGGCAAAACTTTAGAGGAAACCATGAATGCTGTGATTCGGTTATCAGAAAGTATTTCTAGACAATTATCTGATTTAGAAAGTAGAATTAGAGCCATTGAAGTTGGAGCATTTCAGATGGCTCAAAGTGGCATTCCTCTCGATATCACACAACCTAATCAGAATATAGGACCAAGAGGGTCCGGAGATTCTAGACTTAAGGTTTTAGATGAATTAAAAAATTTGTTTGAAAAGAAACGAAAACTAAATCTGTAGTTTCTTTTTTTTATAGCTAAAATCGGTTCTTGATTTATTAGTAAATCTTATCATCTTATTGATAAGAAATCACGAATTTTTTTCAATATCGCAACTAACATGATAATAATATACAATCCGACTACAAATAATGAATAAAGTAAGTTTTCAAATAAAAGAGAATTGATCTTTTGAAACTGAATCTCAATCGTGGTAATTTGTTCGAAATATATCAATATATTTATTATTATTGGCGCTAAGATAAACATTGATACGAAAAAACCAATAATCCCCATAAGAGCTCCAAATATAACATCAGTAGGATAATGAACACCTAATTGTATTCTGGAAAATGCTACTAATCCTATTAAAATGAAAATAATTACGATCAACCACGGATATGGATTTAAATAAATTATAATTAACCCTTGAGACATAACATTATAAGCATGCCATGAAGGAAAACTCCGAGATGAGGGTTTCCTTTCCAAAACTTTAATATTTTGTAGAGTCTCAAAAGGGCGATCTCTTCCTATCAACTTTTTTATTGAGGCTATGATAATAGTTCCTATTAGAAAAGTTGAAGCTATAAATGAAAATAGTACTCTATCATACCAAATAAACATAAATAATACAATGAGTGTAAGCCAAATTGTTTCTCTCCCTAAAATTGAAATGCCCTTTAATAAAAATGTAAAAGACTTCCCTCCATAACCATTATATTTTAATATCGTTTTTTTATCCCATTTAACCAGTTTCTGAAAAAAATATTCCGAATTCATTGTAAATCACTTAATTACGATTGAATTAATAAAGTCGTATGCATCTTTCACTTCAGGTAACTGTTCTTTGAAATATTCAATATCATGAGAATCAGACCCTACAAAAAAGTTAGCACCCTCACTTCTTAATTTAAATACTACTTCTTTGGATGGAAACGAACGATTAATAGGGAATTTAAATCCTGATAAATTATATTCAATGTTAATTTTATTTTTCATACATAATTTACCAAGTTCTAATACTCTATCATCAGATGTATCTAAATCATTAGGAGGTTTAATGTCATTACTATTTATGTACCGAAAGATCGTATCTATATGACAAATATTTTTAAATATTTTAGATTGGATCAACTTTTTGGATATATCAAAATAGTCATCCACAATTTGTTTTATAGGCACCTTTTCAATAAATTTTAATAAAAGATCACGAGAAGTCACAGGATATCCAAATATCCATTCATGGATCGTGCCTGCAATAAAGTCTAATTCTTTACCGTAATCATCCATGAAATCTAGAAGATCATTTTCTTTTTCCTGATAATATTCAACTTCTAATCCACTTAATATGAAATCATAGGTTTCTTTTAATTTGTCAACTTCTTCAAGATAATCCGCTATTTTCTCACCATAAAAAGGATTTCTTTTATCACTCTCTACATAATATAATTCAAAGTGTTCAAGAAAACATATATTGATTCTTTCCTTTTCTGCAATCTTTATATAATCTTCAAAATCCGGGCCATCTTCGATAATATCAGCGCTCCAATTGGTATGTATATGGTAATCTGTATACTTGTAATGCATGTGAATCCAAACTTTATAATGTAGAAATCAAGATAAAAATAATTATTAGTAATCCATCGAATTCTCTTTATCAAAAAAGACTTCATAAAATAATTCCTTTTCACCCGCTTCAGGAGGATTTATCTTGGTATAACCCCCCTTCTTGATGACATGCACCGTTTCTTTATTTTCTATGTGAATATTACCATAAAATCCTTTTATGCCTTTTTCTTTTGCAATAATAATTAAATGGTGATATAAAAATGAACCGATCCCTTTTCCTCTATAATCCCCTCTTACAATAAAACTATACTCTGCCATGTTATTATTAGGATTTAAATAATAAGTTGCGTTCCCAATCATTTCTTCATGACCGATTTCTCCTACAAAAGCCGCAATTGAAAAAACACTATTATAATCAACATTTACCTCATTTTGTGTTTTTGAATGACTAAATTCTTTTCTAACTTCAAAAAATCTTAAATATCTGTCTCGTTCATTCAATGAATAATATAAATCTTTCAAAAGTGGTTCATCCGTAGTTCTTATTGGACGAATTCTCATTTTTTCATTGGCTTTCGTCGTAAAAATTGTTTCATATTCACTGGGATAAAGACAAATCTTACCCTCGTCATCACATGGTAAGATCTGATCAGAAAATACATAATTCAATCTTTTAGCATGTTCTAATAGTTCTTCTCTAAACTTAGGATGAGCTATACAAATTAATTCAAGAACACGTTCTCTTATTGATTTACCGTGTAAATAAGCAACACCCCATTCAGTCACTACATAATGTATATCCGCACGTGAAAAAATGACACCTGCACCCTCATCTAAATGAGGTACAATTGTAGAAATAGTTTCATTTTTTTTAGTCGATGGTAATACTATTATCGGTTTTCCTCCCTTAGAAAATGCTGCACCCCGTATAAAATCCACAGTGTCTCCGATCCCCGAATAAAAATTATATCCTTTTGAAGAGGTATTCACCTGTCCTGTTAAATCTATCTGTAATGCTTGATTTATAGAAACCATATTTTTATTCATACCGATATATTTTGGATTGCAAACATAATCCGTTGGGTAGAATTCGATATAGGGATTGTTATTAACAAAATCAAATAACTTTCTAGTTCCTAGTGCCATACTCGTAATAATCTTTTCTGGATGAAAATTCTTTTTTCTACAAGTTAAAACCCCATTTTCTATTAAGGGTATTATGTTATCTGTAATATAATGACTATGCAATCCTAGATCTCTCTTTTCTGCTAAGTAGGGCAAGCAAGCATTTGGAATATAGCCATTCCCAATGTGAATCGTTGATTTGTTCTCGACTAATTTAGCTACATTCTTTCCAATTTTTTCAATAATATTATTTTTTTGCTTAAAATGAAATTCAAGTAGGGGTTTATCATTATAAACAAAAAAATCAATTTCTTTCATGTGTATAAAGCTATTTCCAAGAGTTCTCGGCATTTGTGGATTTATTTCAGCAATCGTTAAAAATGCTGATTGAGATATTGGTTTAGCTACATCTACGTTAACTCCAAATGAACAAAAACCA
The DNA here is from genome assembly GCA_011364975.1 of Promethearchaeota archaeon. Taxonomy (GTDB): domain Archaea; phylum Asgardarchaeota; class Lokiarchaeia; order Sigyniarchaeales; family SOKP01; genus SOKP01. The sequence goes on from RDOE01000019.1 coordinate 33,440, forward strand.
TAACGATCTGGTGGAGTTACTTGTATCAAGGCTACATCACAATTCTTTCTTCCTGTCAAAAAAAGAGAAGGGATCTCACTAGCTAAAATAGGTGTGTAATCTGCTTGTCCTTTATTGATTTCTTCACGTAACGTTTTTCCAATAAAGAATGCATTATGTCTAAATAAATCCTCTGCTTTATCTTTAAAATATTTCTCAGGAAAAATGGTAATTAAATGAATTAATTCTGTATCGATTAACCCCTCTGAAGATTTAATTAGCTCTGCTGTGAGCGCTTGTGGTTCTGAACATGCGGTGTCTATAAAAACACGATTACCGGGAATGATTTTATGTATTGCTTCTCCAGGAGTAATCTCCTTATCTTTCCATTTTTCTCTCCATATTGGATCTATGAGGTTAAATTGGTCCATGATAATCATTTAATTCATTTATTTCTAATTTCGTTAAATATGAAAAGTTACTCTTATTATTCCCTTTAGAACGAACTAATATAGAATTAATCAAATAACTATAATAATTTTCTATTTTAAATACTTTATAAATTTCAAAAATCAGTAAAAAAAAACCTCAGTAAATTTCGAATATTAATGTAAAATTATAGAATGATTATAAAGTTTTATGGATTCTAATGTAAATTAAAATGCTTTTTCTTAAAAACTGCAATCAATATTACCCCAAGACTACCTGTACTAATACAAATGATCAAAGACGGAAGAAGAAAAATATAACTTTGGCTTAATATTGTACTTAAATTGAAGATTATAACTAATAATTGAATAAACGACAAAGTAAAAAATATCCCGGCCGCAAAAATTAAACAGAGAGAAAATGTAATCTTTTGGCTATATACCATAATACAATCACCACAAACATCTATATCTCCTTCATTATCAAAATCATATATTTCTTGACCGCAATATTTGCATTTATCCATATTTTTTCACAATATTTGGAATTATTAATAATGTTTTGATCAAATAAAAGGAGGATAAGGGAGGATAAGGTTATTTAAAATTATTATTACTCATTTCGTTGGTAAAATGATAATTCTCTTTTTTAATACTCATTTATATTAAAACCAAATTAAACTTAATTATCTCATCTATTTTAAAAATACACAAAAAATAAATAAAAATAACTTTATGGCTATAGAATATCTCTCAATATATTCAATATAACTTTAAAAACTTTTTAAGAACCCCTTACTAATGTCAATAGAGTTATAAATTTCGCGTAATAACTTATTAGATTTATAAATTTACATTAATTTAAATACTTCAAAAAAAGAAATCGCTAATTCAACACTATAAATTATAATTATGGAGCTTTTGGATCTTTTTTTTGGAGGTTTTAGTATAATATTTTTAGGAATATTCCTAACTTTAATTTTGATTCTATTAGCGAAATCTATTGGTCATTATCCAGAACCCCTTCCAAGATCAGAAAAACCTAAAAGGGAAGTATTGGATTCAATAATTTTTTGGATGATTAATTTTGTCTGGTTATCGTTTTTCATTTTTCTTCTTAATCCCATTTTTATAAATTTATTTGGAGATTCATATTATATAGGATTAGTTGTAGGAACTCTCATTAGCTTAATCATCCCATCCATTTATGTGATTTATAAGGATAAGTGGAATGTTAACGATCTAGCTCTCGGAACCAAGGTAAAATCTTGGCCGATCGCAATGTATAGTATTATTTTCTACCTTTTATTTGGGATTTACAACTTCTTTAGATTAGTTCCAATTCAATTACCTTGGTATTCTTTATTGCTATTATTCTATTCAAACGCATTTCTAGAAGAATTTTTTTTTAGGGTTATAATTCAATCAAAATTAGAACGAGCTCTGGGACAATTTAAAGCAATAGTCTATCAGGCAATTTTATTCATGTTAATTCATATTCCCGCAAATATAATAAGGTTTACTATGGACGGATACTTACCAAGACTTATTTGGAATTTCGGTTTTCAATTGATGCATGGAATAATTTTTGGCATCATTTTTATGAAAACTAGAAATATATGGCCTTCTGTAATATGCCATTTTCTCAATAACTGGACAGGTACATTAATTTTGCTTTTTCTTTAGAAAGTTCAAGTAGATTCAAAATTTACCTTGTACTCTGAATAAATTTTAATTCATTTTCTTTATCTCTTTCCCACTTTTTACGCTCTGAACGCAATTTAAATATATCAATATCTTTGTAGATCAATCCTTCTTGTTTTGCAGGTATGCTTCTTTCTATCCTCTCTTTTTCTGGAGTATATATAATAGAATCACCAAATTCAGCAATATTTGCAAAAAAACAGTAAGAATAAATTGATCTTCGAGCATCAAAATGGGCTGCTTTAAAATCAGTCGTTACAGGGGTAAATGCAGGATTTAATATAATATCTATAGGAGGTTCGAAATTTTTTAATTCAACTCTTAAATCCATATCAAGGAAATCTCGGCAAATAATAATTGCTATTCTTCCAAATTCAGTATTACAGACAATTATTTTTCTTGGAATATTTGCTACGTCTATCTGTTCCTTAATTTCTAATCCTTCAAATCTCATTATTGCGGGAATATGTTTTTCTTGCTCCCAAAGAATACCATCTGGTCCAAAAACCTTAGCAATATTTCTTTTTGTTTCTTGATCATGATAAGAACCTGGAATTATATACATCTCATATAATTTGGCAAAATCAGAAATGTCTTCTAATAACTCACCGTAATTAAGATCAATCGTCATTTCTGGAAAAAGTAATACATTTACTTCCTCCTTGTGTGCTTTTTCAATTATGTTTTTAATTATATATCTTACATTTTCGATTTTTTCTTCTCGAAAGCTCAGTAGGCCTGAAGTTTTCATCTCGTAAAACTCATTTAAGATATCTCCAGTTCCTGATATACCAATTTGAGCTATACCGACTCTAAATTCTCTTTTTTGAGCTCTAGGGTATTGTTTAAATAAGTCTCTATAAATAATTTGGTATTTCTTTTTAATTATTTTTTCTCCTATAACTCTTCTTTCTTCCTCAGTGAACTGATATACTTCACCCAATCGAGGTGATTGGCTAGTTTCTAATGGACAAGCAGGCGCAATTATGCCAGTTGTACTACTGGAGATCGCAGGTTTTTTAATTGTATTTAAAGCTGAAACTAAAATCTTTTCTTCTTGTTTTAGTCTTTCCAAACGGGTTAAAATCTCGTTTTCCTTATCTTTATAACCCGCTTTACTAAAAAGCTCTAAGTGCCATATTGCATCGAAATAAGTTGATGTAGCTAATGCCCAATCCCCCCCATTTTTAAAACCTCCTTTCTCATAAGAAGATGCTGCTGTTCGTAACATTGTTTTGATTTTAGGATACAATTTAGCTTTCATTTTAGAATCATAAATTTCATCAAATTCACATCCAAGTTCTAAAGCTTGGCAAAAAGAAGAATTTCCTGACGCTAATAATTTCAATTTACTTTCTGTGAATAAATTACTTGCTTTTATAAATAAGTTAGCAGATTCTGAAAACCTATCACGATCCTCATATTTTTCAGCAAGTTCCATGCTTTCCCAAGCTCTGCATAGATAATATACAGCCTCTAATTCTATTCTTTCTTTTTCAGTTTTAAATAGGTTGCAAACATATCTAAACTGGGAAGCTGCTGAAGCAAATAATTCTGCAGCCGTTATATGTTCACCTTGCTTTCCTGCAATTCTTGCCTTTTCAACATCTATTCTAGCAGAACAATACGATGTCCTTAATTTAGCTACTTTTATAAGTGTCTGAATCCTTTCAATTTCCATCTTTTCTTTAGATTGGTTTAATCTTTTTTCCAGAATTTTTATTGCATTTTCAAATACAATTATCGTTGTATTGTATTGTTCTATAGCTTCATTGTGTTTTTCTTGTTTGCTTAGTTGTTCTGCAATTTCTTGAGACGCCCATGCAGAGTAATAATTTGCTTCATAATTAAAGCTTGGTAAGTTTTTTAGAATTTCACATGCATTATCATAGCCCTCCTTAGCTTTTTGATGATTTTCACTTTTATGATTGATTTTTGCAATTTCAATTAAGCTCCAAGCTTTAGTATAGTTTAATTTTTCGTTAATTCTCTTTATTAATGGTTTATAATCAACTTTTTTTAATGATTCATTATACGCATTTTGTGCCATTTCATAATAATTTGCTGAACTATTATGATACCCCAAACGATCCTCTATTCGTGCTAAGTATTCGTAACTTGCTGCTGTATATGAGTAATACCCTTTTTTTTCGCTTTCTTTCGCTACTTGGAGAAATAAATCTTTTGTTTTTATAAATATATCTTTACTACTAGTTAAGATCGCAAAATCTTCATAAAGAAGTCCTAAGCGTATTTGGGCTGTAATGATACCAGTTCGAGATTCGTTTGCATGCTCCATATACTTCTCGGAAGCATCAATAGCAAGTGATAGCATTTTAATTTCGTTTTGTTCATTCTCAGCAATATCTGCGAGAGTTTTATAAGCCCTGTAGAGAGATGAATATCCATATGCTCGAACCCACCCTCCTTCATATTTCTCAGCAATTTTACCAACTTGTTCTGCATATTGAAGCATTTTTTGGGCATTAACCTTCTGTTGTTCATTATTTTTAGCGAGAATGGCTAATTGTGAATATGCCCAGGTTAATGCTAAATAAGAATCTGAAATAAAAGGTGATTTTGGCATTCGTGTTAAATTTAATTTTGCATATTCAATTGCTTTTTCAGCATATGATACCCTCTGTTCTGAGGTGAAATAACTCCTTTGGGCAATATTAGCATAATAAGCTCCTAATAACAAATTTACTTGGTAACTCCATAAATTATTTGTATCTTTAAATATATTTCCAATCTCTATAAACCATTTAAGGTTAATAGAAACTTGTTTTTGGAAATAGTTAACTTTACCTCCAAGCATAGCCCACATAATCAGCCAATATATAGACTCATTAATTAAAGCAATATCGTTTAGTCTTCTAGCGAAATCTGAAGATTTTTCTAATAATTCCAATGCTTTATCCATATACTTTCTTTGCTCATTTTCATCCTCAATGTAATGAATTCCCAAAAAGCCACTTACATTGCCATAAGTAATACATATCATTGTTAAAGCTCTCAAATCATCATATTGCTCTATGAAAATTAAACTTTCATCACATCTTAATAGAAATTTTTTTAAATAACCTCTCCAATCCTCATTCCATCTAAATGGTTTTATATAAGCTTGAATCAACGTTAAGTAATACTCCATATATAATGATTCTGCAAGAAGTTGAACATTTTCATCTTTTTTCAAAATGGATTGAGTCTTATAGACAATGTTTTTGCTCTTTTGGTAATAATCATCAAATTCCTTAGGATCCATTATAAAAAAACCACTTAATATACAAGCATAAGCACCACGACTCAAAACCCTGGCAATATGTTCTTGGTTATTCTCTTTAGAATACTCTTTGCTTGCTTTAATGAAAAGCTCATGTGAACTGATCAGGTTTTCCTTGCATGCTATATAAGTATCTGTAATATATGATCTGAAAAAAAAAATTTCTGCTTCACATTCAAACTTAATAGATTTATTTCCAATTTGTTCAAAAATATTCATTGCTTCCGTGTAAGCTTTTATGGTTTTTTTGATGTAATTTACAAATTCTTCATTGGTTTTAACATTGAAAGCTGCTCTTGAATATGAATCTCCAAGCTTTTTATAAATTAAACCAACTTTTTCTGTTAAATTTTTCTTCAAATAACCATTAGCAACTTGCTCATACAATTTAGCTGCTTCTATCCAATTATAAACTTTTTCTTCACTTATTGCTTTTTCTAAAAGTTCGATTTCGCTTATCTTAACCATCTTGAGTTATTTGTCTTAATAAAATTGGGTTTCTTTTTCCTAATAATATTTAACATTAATATCTAAATTATTTACTTTTCTTAATTTAAGTTTTATTTATTATTTTATGTATAGGATTATGAGATTATAAACTCTAGAGCACTTATCAAATGATTTATAGATAGAAGGTTTAAATTTCATTCAATATATCTCTCATTTGACTCAAAATAATCCATTTAAACCCAGAAAGTTTAAATGCGATGATTTCGAAAAAAAACTTTATAATTTTAAACACATTTACTTAAATTAGAATTCCAAATAAGAAAAACAATCAAAAATTTAAATAAGGGAAATATTATGTCAGAAGAAGAGAAGAAAATGGAAAGTATCTTAACTGAAACGAGAATCTTTGATCCTTTAAAACTTAACAAGAAATTTGCTAAAACTGGTATCTCAACCGATGAATATAATAAACTTTACAAACGATCCATTGAAGATATGGAAGGATTCTGGGGTGAGCAAGCGAAATCCCTCGATTGGTTTAAACCTTATACTAAAGTATGGGAAAAAACAGATCTTTTTCCGGGAAAGTGGTTCGTTGGGGGAAAAATCAACGTTGCTTACAACTGCCTTGATCGTCATGTGAAAAAAGGAAAAGGAGAAAAAATAGCGTTAATCTGGGAAGCTGATGAACCTGGACAAGCTAAAACTTATACTTACAAGGAATTACTTGCCGAAGTAAATAAAGCGGCTAATGGTATGAAAAAACTTGGTTTGAAGAAAGGAGACCGTGTCACCATATGGCTCCCGATGATTCCGGAACTTACAATTATTATGCTAGCTTGTGCCCGAATTGGTGTTATCCACTCTATCGTGTTTGGTGGATTCTCTAAAGAGGCTGTAAAAGATAGAATTGAGGATTCCAATTCAAGACTACTCTTTACTAGCGATGAGACTGCTCGAGCTGGAAAATTCTATCCAAAAATGAGTGATGTAGCAGAAATGATTGATGATGTTCCCACAATCGAGCATGTGATTGTTGTAAAGCGCACTGGGCGTGAAGTAGCTCATACTAAAAAAGATATCTGGTATGATGATTTTATTACTGGAATGAGTGAAAAATGTGAGTCTGAACCCATGGATTCTGAGGACACCCTTTTTATCCTCTATACAAGCGGAACCACAGGCAAACCAAAAGGTGTAAAACACACCACTGCAGGATATATCCTTTATACTTCTTATACACACCGCATAGTCTTTAACTATCACGAAGGCGATGTTTGGTATTGTACTGCAGACATAGGATGGATCACCGGACATTCCTACATAGTATATGGACCATTAGCTAACGGAGCGACAACTCTTATGTTTGAGGGTGTTCCAACATATCCAGATGTAAGTCGATTTTGGGATATTGTTGAAACTCATAAAGTGACACACTTCTATACGGCTCCTACCGCTATTCGTGCATTGATGCGTTTCGGGGAAGAACCCGTTAAAAAACACGATTTAAGTACTCTAAAAGTTTTAGGAACTGTGGGAGAACCAATAAATCCAGAGGCATGGGTATGGTATCATAAAGTAGTTGGTAAAGAGCATTGTCCAATAGTCGATACTTATTGGCAGACTGAGACTGGGGGGTTTATCATGACTCCTATAGCAACTGCTACTCCAACCAAACCAGGTTCTTGTTGCTTACCCTTTTTGGGTATAAAACCTATAATTTTTGACTTGGAAGGCGACGAAGTTACAGAACCAGAAGAGGGGGGATATTTTGCTATGGCACAGCCTTGGCCAGGAATGCTTAGAGATGTATGGGGCGATACAGAACGGTTTAAATCCACATATTTAACAAAATATCCAGGCTATTATTATACGGGAGATGGTGCCCGTCGAGATAAAGATGGTTATTATTGGATTTTAGGTAGACTTGATGATGTTATTAAAGTTTCAGGCCATAGAATTGGAACCATGGAAGTAGAAAGTGCCATTGTATCTCATCCAAAGGTAGCAGAAGCTGCAGTAGCACCTTTTCCTCATAAAATTAAGGGACAAGCAATTTGGGCGTTTGTAACTTTATTAAGTGGTGTTGAAAAATCTGAAGCCTTGAAAAAGGACATTACAATGCATGTTAGGAAAGAAATTGGACCTGTATTTCAGCCTGATGTCGTACAATTTGCTGATGATCTTCCAAAGACGCGTAGTGGAAAAATTATGCGTCGGATTTTGAAAGCGATTGCATCCGGTACTGAAATTGGAAATGTCACTACCTTAGCGGATCCTTCCGTTGTAGATGCTTTACTTGAAGAGCGCAAGAAATTGGATGTTGAAATTGGTTAAAAAAATCATTTTTTAATTTTTATTTTTTCTTTTTACACTTATTAAAAATCATTATCTCTAATGTTTTTAATTTTCATCACTATAGCAGTTTGATCTCTCATTCGAAGATATTAAAATATATTAATCTTTAAATTCCTAAGATTCACTATTCAGAGGATTCAACATATCATATTTTTATTATTTATTTCAATAAATAATAGTATGGAAGAAGAAAAAAAGATAGATAGAAAGTTTAGTAATCCTATTTTGGTAATTTTGACATTATTTGCTACTGTTATTCAAATGCCTTTTTTATTTTGGCCCTCGGGAACACTATCTTGGTTGGAAGGTTGGATATATTTAGTAATTTTTTTCATTTCATTCAGTCTTATATTTATTGTTTTAAATCATAAAAACCCGGAGATTTTAATCAATCGCATGAAGATGAAAAAGGAATCGATCCGAAAAAAGAAAGAGAAGGTTACTGATGATAATAAGATCATAGTAAAAGCGTCTGGAACAGATAAAATTATACTCCCTCTCTTCGGAATTTTTTTCTTAGCGGTATTTGTTATTCCTGCTTTTGATAGAAGATTTAATTGGTCAACAATTTGGATTTGGTCAGAAATAATTGGTTTTGTGTTATTACCTCTCTCTTTCTATATTATTTATCGTGTAATGCTTGAAAACGCTTATGCTTCTAAAGTTTTGGATATTAGAGCGGATTCAGGTCAAAAACTTATCGATACAGGGCCTTATGCAATTGTGAGACATCCTATGTATTCTGGGTTTGCTCTGATGGTTATTTCAATAGCTTTAGGGTTGGGTTCATGGTATGCGCTTTTCCCCGCTATTCTAGCAATTATATTTTTAGGCATCCGAATTAAATATGAGGAAGCAATGCTTATGAAAGGTCTCGAAGGATATAAGGAATATAAGAAAAAAGTTAAATTCAAATTAATACCTAAGATTTACTAGGAATCACTACCCAATTCCCTCATTATTCAAATTGATTGTTATTTATAACTTTGAAAATATGAAGTCTTTTTGAAAAAAAAAATTAAGCACAATTATGATATTGGAGAAATAAGAAAAAATAATTTAAGAAAAATTATTTTAAAAATATTCTATGAGTGAATTTTATAACTCAGAAAAATATAACATCTCTAATTATAATAATTAATTACCTGGATTGTGATTCTCATTTTGAGTTTATTGAGAATCATCGGTGTTATTGAAAGAATTCCTCGAACATAAACATTTAAAAACCTTTAATACAAGTATATTTAAAAAACTAAATATAGGGATGTCTAATATGAAAAAAATGAAAGAATTAGATTTAAATCCTATTGAAATAAACACTCCCCGGGCAAATCGATATAAGAAGATGATTAAATTATCTAAAATTCCCGGATTTAAATACTTATTTAATCGCTGGATGGATATCACGCATTCAAACGGATCTGCGATACCCATCAATGTATCCTTGGGAACCTATGAAGATAAAGTATTACCATTGATTGTTACAGAACATTTTATTAAGAAGGCAAGTCATATTGTGCTGATGGATTGTGGATGTAGGGTAGCCAATGATTGTCAGAATCATGATTTTCATCTGGGTTGTACTTGGTTAGGTGAAGCTACAAAGAGAATAGATCTTGAAAAATGGAAAACGCATAATGCTCATGTTGGGACTATAGAAGAAGCATTAGAACGAGAACGCTTGGCTTATGAGAATGGCTTAGTCCCTCATTTGGGTCGGTTAAAGGGAGATTCGATAAGATATGGAGCCTTACCTGATGAAGGCCATTTCATGTCGCTTTGTCATTGTTGTTCTTGTTGCTGCATCTTAAGCACAATGAAATATGGTTCTTCTGACTTGAAAAAAATTATAACCAAAATGGAAGGTGTTGAAGTAGAAGTCAATAAAGAAATGTGTGTTGCGTGTGGCTCGTGCTTTAAAGTGTGTATATACGATGCAATGAAACTAATAGATGGTAAAGCGTTCATTGATCCAAATGAGTGCAAAGGATGTGGACGATGCGAAAGGGAATGCCCAAATGATGCCATTTCCATAAGAATAGATGATTACAGCCGAATTAATGAATTAATTTCTCGTATCGAATCCTATGTTGATGTTACTTAATTTCATGGTATTTCTATTAATAATCAGTAAATTTGGACCAAAATTCTTTTCTAGAAAAAATTTAATACTATTTAGGAAAAACTTAATCAAGGAAGTATTGTTGAAATGTCAGTACTAGAATGAGTGTCTATTACCCATGTTTTAAACCATACTGATTATAATTAGAGCTCTCTTCATAAATCTAACATCATTATAAAACAACATAATATTTTTAAAGTGAAGGATTGAACTAGTATTGTAATAACTATGAATGAAGAAGAATCGTTAGAAAAATTAAAAAACGCTATTTTAAGAGGCGATTCAAATAAAGCAATTCAATTTGTTAATGAATCTATTAAAACAGGAATAGAAGTTAAAGAGATCTTGAATAGGGCCATCCTTAAAGGCGCTGAAGAAGCTGGGAATTTATATGAAAGTGATGAATATTTTCTACCTGATCTGCTAATGACCGGCGATGCCATTAACGCTGCTACTGAAACTTTAAAGAATTCATTAAATGGAAAATCTGAAATACAATCTAAAGGTACTATATTAATTGGAACCGTAGAAGGCGATATCCATGATATAGGGAAGAGTTTGGTAGTATCACTTTTACAAGGACAGGGTTTTGATGTGGTTGATCTTGGATCCGATGTACCGCCAGAAGAGTTCCTTCGAAAGGCTAAAGAAATAAATCCCATTCTGATTGGATTGAGTGGATTAATGACAATGAGCATCTCTAAAATGGTAGAAACAGTTAACTTGCTTAAGAGTGAAAATATACAGTCTCGAATAATCATTGGGGGTGGAATATTATCAAAACAATCGTGTGAAATGGTAGGAGCAGATGATTTTGCTAAAGATGGCTGGGAAGGAGTTAAAAAAATAAATAAATTACTTAGAATTTAAGAGGTGTTTGAATAAATTGGTAAAAGATTGGACTGCTTCCGTAAATAGAATATTTAGAACAATATCAGGATCAAAAAGAGTTGATAAAGTTCCATTTCTTGCATTCGCCGGGGAACAAATGATTTGTCGAGTAACCGGAAAAACTGTGAAAGAATTATATAGTTCCCCAAAGGTTTATGCTAATGCTATTATAACCACGTTTGAGTTTTTAAATACCGATTCTATAAATGTTCCAAGTGCCTACGCAGGACCAAGCGAAGCTTTAGCATTTGCGGAAGCGAACAATAAATTAGATGCAATTAAATGGTTTGATTATAAACCTCTAATGTGTAAACAAGGAGAAATTTGTAAATCTGAAGAAGATATTGAAAACCTGGAAATTCCAGATCATAGTAAGAATAATTTATGGAAAAATTCCTTACTAGCAGCAAAAATGATTAATGAAAAAATTAAATTTCCTCAGGTTATGAGTTTAAGTATTTGGTCTGTTGTTCAGGAGTTGCGTGGCATAGAAGCCTATAAGGATATGCGGCGAAATCCGGATTTGTTATTAAAACTATGCGAAAAAATTTATGAATCTCAAATGGATATTTATGAGAATTGGCTTGAAATTGTAGGCATGCCTCCTAATGTTTTTATTGCAGGTTACTCATTTAACCGACACATGATGAGTTTTCAAGATTCTATGCGCTATGAAGGGCAGTTTATTAAGAGGATGATGAATAAAATACAAGTTCCTTTCATGCTTCATAATTGTGGAACTTCTCCATACTTTACGGAAGTCGTTAAAGAAATTGACTTTATTGCCGTGAATGGAAGTCATCCGTTAGATATTGAATATTGGATTGACTTTAAAAAGAAATATCCAAAAATCACAATAATAGGCGCTAATATTGACGTGAGTCGAGAAATGCTCACAGGAACTCCTTCTGATGTTGAAGAAAAGGTAAAAGAAAACATCATAAACTTGGCTCCTGGGGGTAGATATATTTGTTGCCCCGTTTGTAGCTTACCATGGGGTGTATCCATTCCCAATATCTTAGCGATTCCAAAAGCAATTGAGAAATATGGACATTATCCTATAAAAATAAATTAAAAATTAAAATTCATCCAAATATATTTTCCTCCCTCCTTTTTTATTAGATCCGAAATGGGAAAATAATACGAAGAATTTTGAAAGCGATTTCTTCAGGTACTGGTATTGATAATGTCATCAATTTAGCGGATTCTTCTGTAGTATATGCGCTTCTTGAAGAACCAAAGAAAATGGATATTGAAATAGTTAAGAAAAATTAATTTTCTTTTTTTAAGCTCCTTTTTCTGAATCAGAAATGAGATATAATAAAAGAAATTTTGGCTTGAAAATTCAAAATTGTTTGAATTAAGTAGAAAATAATATTTCAAGTAATTTTTATGAAGTTATCTTATT